>PMLI01000010.1 GCA_003158835.1 Acidimicrobiaceae bacterium | reverse complement strand
GCTGGCGCATGCCGCCCGAGAGCTCGAACGGGTACATGCCCAGGACATTCTCAGGCAGCCCGACCAGGGCGATGCGGCGCTCGAACTCCTCGAGGACCGTTTCGTAATGGATCCCTCGGGACTTGAGCAGGTCGCTCGCCATCCGGCCGACCTTGCGCGTCGGGTTCAAGGCGCTCATGGCGTACTGGGGGATGATCGAGACGGAGCGGAGCCGGAAGTGGTTCATGGCCCGGCTGTCGGAGATCGGCAGGGGCTCACCGTCCAGTTCCACCGTGCCGCCCGTCACCTTCATGCGTCCTTCCATGAAGATCAAGCTGTTGCCAAGCGTGGATTTGCCGCAACCGGACTCTCCGGCCAGGCCCATGATCTCGCCGTCGGCGATGGAGAGACTGACGTCGTCGACGGCCTGCACGTCCCCTCGCAGGCCCTGGTAGGCGACCCCCAGGTTTGCGATCTTGAGGCTCACAGCTCCCTCAACTTCGGGTTGAACACTTCGTCGAGCCCCACGTTGGAAATATACAAAGCGGCCACGATCAGGGTCATCACCGCGCCGGGTGGTATGAACCACCACCACATGTGCAGCGTCAGGCCGCTCCACAGCTCGGCCTTGTTCATCATGTCGCCCAGCGACACCCCGTTGGTCGGCCCCAGGCCCAAGAAGTCGTAACTGACGGCCAAGAGCATGGAGCCCGCGAACAGCAGGATGAACACGAGCAACAGGTAGGACGCCATGTTGGGGGCGATGTCCTTGATCACGATGCTGGGGCCACGCTTGCCGGACATGCGGGCCAGGTCCACAAAGTCCCGGTCGCGCAGGGTGAAGGTTTGTGCCCTCACCGCCCTGGCCACCCACGGCCACGAGGTGGCACCTATAAAGACACCCTCGAAGAAGACGCTGTGCGTCTTGAAGTACGCACCAATGACTAGCAGCAGGACCAGGGCCGGCATCATGATGACGATGTTGGTGAACATCTGCAGGATGTCGTCCATCAGTCCCCCGCGCCAGCCCGCCGCGAAGCCGATCGTCAAACCGATGATCCCGGCGAAGAGCGCCCCCAGGAACCCGACCATGTAACTGTCACGCAGGCTGTACAGCAGCACCGAGAACACGTCCTCGCCGAAGTAGGTCGTCCCCAACAAGTGGTGTACGGACGGGTGCAGGAAAGGCGGGGCGGCGAACTGCTGGTCGCTGAAAGGGGCGAACATCGGGCCGAAGATGGCAGCCAGGACAAAAATGGCCTCGACCCCGAACCCGACCAGGAACTTCTTGTTGCGGAGGGCGAAGTACAGGAACTCGAGGCGACGGCGGCCGGCGTAGCGGGGACGTGCCCCCACCGCAATGGGCGCACCGACGCCCCCTCCGGCCGGAGGAGCCTGGGCCTGGCTCGGACCGCGTCCCCCTTCAGCCGGCACCCCGGCCAAATCGGCTTCGTCCAGCGGGCCATGACCTGTGCCGTCGGCAGGAGTGCTGACTTTGGTCGGGACGGGCCCCCTCCCCGGCGGTACCTCTCCCAAGCTCATGCCTGCGCTCCCTGCATGCTGAGGCGGGTCCTCGGGTCGACCATCACATAGACAATGTCGATAATAAAGTTGGCGAGGAGCACGCCGACGATGATGAACAAGAAAATGCCTTGCAACAAGAAGAAATCTTGGTCGGTCACGGCCAGATAGATGAGGTGCCCGAGACCCGGGTACTGGAAGACTTCCTCGGTGACGATGTTGCCTCCGATCACGGTCCCGAGGGAAATGGCAAGTCCCGAAAGCTGGGGCAGGACGGCGTTGCGATAGGCATACCGGCGCACGAGGTGCTGGGTGGCGCCTAGAGACCGAAGGTACCGGGCGTAGTCGGTCTCGAGCTCGTAGATCACGAGGTTCCTCATCCCGATGGACCAGCCCCCGAAGCTCACCAGGAAGACGGTCAGGAACGGCAGGAACCAGTGGTAAGCGAGGCTGACCACAAAGCTCCAGCTCCAGTTCGGGACCATGCTCTCGGAGTACCCGCCGGAGATCGGGAACCACCTTGTCACGGCCCCGAGGTAGAACGCCACCGCCAGGGCCAACCACGGGTACGGCGAGGCTTGGAAAAGGTAGCCGATCGGCAAGACGGTGTTGTCGAGCACCTTCCGCCGGGCCGCCGCCGCTCCGATCCGGTTGCCGAGGAAGTAGCTCAACAAAATTGCCGGCACCAACAGCGCCAACGTATAGGGGACGGCGGCCAGGATTACGCTTCGAACGGTCGCCGGATAAGCGTAGATACTTACGCCCAAATTACCATGAAAAATATTGTCCCAGTAGTTCCAGTACTGCTGCCAGAGGGGCATATTCAGCCCGAAAGCCTTGGCGAAGGTCTTGTAGAGAGCCGTCCATGAGCCCGGGGCCAGGGTCGAGAATTTATCGACGTAAACCGCCACGGGATCCCCCGGCACCAGGCGGGGTATCACCCAGTCGATCGTAACCCCGACAAAAAAGGCCAGGATGTACGTGACCAGCTTGCGGGTGAGATAGCGCCTCACCTTCTCATCCCCCTCCGGATCGTCCCAGGGCCAGCGGGCCCACCGCCCCAGTGTAGAAGGCGGTGGGCCCGGCTGTCAGGTTTCTACGGAACAGCTACGTCGCTGAGTTCGGCTTTACGCAGGCTTGAGATTCGCCAGAGCCAGGACCGTGGTCATGGAGCCGAGCCAACCGCCCCACATGACGGGCGTGTACTGGTCCTTGGGATTGGTGTTGGACGGGTAGTTGGTCCACACGCTGGTCTGAGCCTGGAACCAGGCCCCGTTGTACCACAGGGGGACCTCAGGCAGTTGCTGGAGGAAGCGCGTCTCGATCTGGCTGTAGATGCTGTCCAGCGCAGAGGTGTTGCTGGTCGGAGTGGTCGCAGCCTTCTCGACCAGGGCCCAAGCGGCGGGGTCGCTGAAGCGCTCGACGTTGAGCTGAGCGCTCTGGCTCTTCTCGATGGGGAGCTGGTAGACCCGGTCGAAATAGCTAAAGGGCGTTGCGTCCGGACCGGCATTGTTGTCGATCATCATGTCGTAATTGCCGCTGGCCTCATCGTCGGTGCGGGCGTTGGACGACGGGTAGATGGCACTGACGTTGATGCCGACCTTGTTGAGCTGCTGGGAGATGACCTGGATGGCAGCCATCCAGTCGGTCCAGCCGTCCGGCACCTCGAGGGTGAGCTTCTGGCCCTTATAGCCCGACTTCTTGAGGAGGGTCTTGGCCATGCCCGGGTTGTAGCTGAAGCCGTACTGCTTCACCACGCTCGAGCTGACGTACGGGTTGAGGTTAGGCAGGAGCCCGGTCGGGTTGGCGGCCTTCACTATTCCGGTGTAAACACCGTTCACGATCGCCTGCGGGTTGACGGCCGCGGCCACCGCCTTGCGGAAGTTGACGTTGTTCATGGGCGCCTTGGTGGTGTTCATCTCCAGCCACGCGGTGTTAGCCGAGAGCATGTACGGAGAGACCTTGTAGAAGGTCCGCAGGCCGTACCCACCGGTGCCGTTGAGGCCCTTGATCAGGCTCGAGATGCCGGGCAGGAAGTTGTTGCTCCAGTCGATCTGGTTGGACACCAGGTTCGACAGCTCGACGTTGTTGGAGGCGTTCACGGCGTCGCAGAGGTACTTGAAGGAGAACGACAGGTGCATCTGGCTCACGCCCCACCAGTTGGGGTTGACCTGGTAGCAAGCCTGGGTCGAGCCGGCGCCGGCGGTCGATGTGATGAGGCTCATCGGGCCGGTGCTGACGGGAGAGAGGTTGGCACCGGTCACCTGGTCCGTCGGCGACAGGGCGGTCCACACGGCCTTGGGCAGCACGGGCTGGTTCCACAGGTAGTGTTGCCAGAGCGTGTAGGGCGGCGGGCTGGTGAAGCTGACCGTCACGGTGTTGCCGTTGGCCGTCACGCCCTTTATGAACGGGGCCAGGTTGCTGTAGGGCACGGTCGGGTTGGTCTTGGCCAGGCCAATCGAGTAGGCCACGTCGGCACCCGTGAGGGCGCTGCCGTCGCTCCACTTGACGCCGTTGCGGACGGCGATGGTGTAGTTGCTACCGCTCCAGGTGCCACTCGTCGCCAACCAGGGCAGGTAGCTG
>PMLI01000509.1 GCA_003158835.1 Acidimicrobiaceae bacterium | reverse complement strand
GCGCCCACCAGCAGGCCCCCGTTGGAGCCGCCGTTGATGGCGGTCCGCTCGGGACGGGACCAGCCTGACGAGGCCAGCCAACGGGCGCAGTCACAGAAGTCGTCGAAGACTCTCTGCTTGTGGCCCAGGCGGCCGGCGTCGTACCACGAGCGGCCGTACTCTCCGCCGCCCCGCAGCACGGCGACAGCCAGGATCCCGCCCCGCTCCACGAACAGGGCGTCACCCCTCATGAAGGCCGGTGTCATGGCGACGTCGAAACCCCCATAGCCGACGNNGCAAAGCAGGTGCCTCACCCGTCCGGGCCACGTCGGGCCGGCGGGTGAGGAACAGCGGGACCGCTACCCCGTCGCCGGCGGTCACGAAGACCTGCTCGCTCACGAGGTGTTCGGCGTCGATCGGGACGGCCGGGCCCTGCAGCATCAGAGTCTCGCCCGTGGCGATGTCGTGGGACCACAGCGAGCCCGAGTCGACAAACGAGCACAGGCCGAAGTGCAGGAGCGGTCTGTCGGCCCGGCCTTCGATGCCCACCTCAGAATGCTCGAAGCGCAAGGACGCGATCGGGGGCAGAGGCAAGTCCCGCACGTGGGAGCCGTCGAGCTCGAGGACGGACAGGCGGGAGCAGGCGTCCTGCAGATGGTGACATACGAGCCGCCCCCCGCAGTTCTTGGCCCCGATCAGCAGGGCAGCCCGCTCGGGGACAACCTCCCGCCATCGTTCTCGCTCGGGGTGATCGAGATCGACGGTGACGAGCCGCTGGCGCTCGGCCTGGTCGTCGGTGACGACGAAGAAGCTGGGCCCGNNGTTGGCGGCCACGAACGCCTTGCACGAGAAGCCGGCCACGAGAAGCTGCATCCCCCGCTCGGGGTGGTCGTGGTCGAGGACCAGGATGTGCGACTCGGGATTGGTGCCCCGGGATATGGAAATGAGCAGGAAGCGCCCGTCCTCGCTCACGGTGGCGTGAGGCAGCCACTCCGGCTCCTCCGGTGCCTCGAAGATGAGGCGGTCCTGCGCCTGGGGCGTGCCCAGGGCGTGAAAGAAGATACGTAGCAGCCCGACCTGTTCGGTCAGCTCCGCCCCCGGGGCCGGCTTGTCGGTGGCGCTGTAGTAGAACCCCGACTCGCCCCGCCAGGCCGCCGCACCGTACCGAGCCCACTCGACGACGTTCGCGCGGTCGGTCCCCGAGACCACATCGCGTACGCGCCAGGTCATCCAGTCGGAGCCGGCCACGCTCGTGGCGTACGCCAACAGGGACCCGTCGTCGGTGACGGCCGTCCCGGCCAAAGCGGCAGTGCCGTCGTCGGAGAGGAGGTTGGGGTCGAGCAGCACCCGTCCCTTGTCTTCGGGCGACGCCATGACGTAGAGCACGGATTGGTCCTGTAACCCGGAGTTCCGGCGCTGGAACCAGGCCTCTCCCGCCTGGAAAGGGACCTCGGACCTGGGATAATCCCACAACTCGGTCAAGCGCGAGCGGATCGCCTCCCGGGAAGGTACCCCGGCCAGGAAAGCCTCCGTCCTCTCGTTTTGGGCCTGGATCCAACGGCGCGTCTCGGGGCTGTTGGTGTCCTCGAGCCAGCGGTACGGGTCCGCTACGAGCTCTCCGTGGTAGTCGTCGACTTGGTCACCCTCAACGGTTACGACGGGGGGGATTTCGGGCATGGCGCGACCGTACCAGGCGCTGACAAGCCCGCTGCGGGCCAGTTCGGGCAAGGCCGGGGCGAGGTAGATCAGCCCCGGCAATAGGTGGCGTCCGTCGGCGCCACCCCCCATAAGCTCAGCACCGGGGGCGGGACGACGGTCAGCTCCCGGGGGTGATGCCGGCTACCTGCGAGGCCTTCAGGTGCCAGCCACGACGGCAGCCGGTCGCGCCCGCCGGGCGGGCCGGCGTGTCAAAGTGTCTCGGCCAGTTTCACCAGTGCGGCCAGTTCCGACTGCTCCGGTGTTTTCGTCGTGTACAGGCCGGCCGAGTAAATCGTCTTGCCGTTTATCGCCGCCATGCCCTGCACGCGGATCGTCCCCTCCTGGAAGGTGTAATAGAACGCTTTCATGCCGAGGCCGCGGTACGGCGTGAACGTGAACTTGAGCGCCTTCGCCTGGACCAGGGCATGCTGCAGTTCGCTCCCCGTCAGGGGCTTCGAGGTGACCTCGATCGACACGATGACGTCATTGCTCAGCGCCGCCAGGCTCGTCATCGACCCGAAGATGCAGGACTTCACGACGGCGGAGATCCCGTCGTTCGCTTTGCTCGCCTTCACACTGTTGTCGAAAACCGTGCCTTTGGGCACGGAATGGCCGACGATGGCCGCAACCTGAGTATTGCTTATGCTGCAGGTGGCCGGGGGCGCGGCGTTGGAAGTGGCCGCCTGGGCGACGGTGGGGACAGCGAAGAGGCCCACGGCAACCGTTGCGCTGAAGAGAAGGGCGGCGCACCGGGAAAGACGGCGCGACGGGTGGGTAGGCCGGTTGGTGGAACTGCTGTCCGTCATGGGGCTCCCTTGTTAGTTGGCTCTGGCTTGTTAGTTGGCTCTGGCCACGTTGAGTGAAAATAGGCACGCAGGGGGTCAGGTTGGAACGTAGCCAGCAGCATATTGTGCTTCGGGCCGCTCCGCGTGGACGACGCACTGCGCGCCGGGGCGGCTCCGGCCCGCAGGCGCCCGGCCGCGCTGTGGTAAGCCGGTGGACCTGTTGACGCGAGCAACCGTGATGCGGCGAGGTGAACAGCGGGCGCACCCGCGGGCGGCATTGATAGTGCTCTGCGCCTCGGTCCTGATCATCAACCTCGACAACACGATCCTGAATGTGGCGCTGCCCACCTTGGTGCGCGACCTGCACGCCACTTCAAGCGAACTGCAGTGGATCGTGGACAGCTACGCCATGGTCTTCGCCGGCCTACTGTTCGTCGGCGGCAGCCTGGCCGACCGGTTCGGCCGCAAGCGGTTCTTCTTCATCGGGCTGACCGTCTTCGGCCTCGGGTCGATCAGCGCCGCCTTCTCAGGCTCGGTCGACGTGCTGATCACATGTCGCGGCATCATGGGAGCCGGTGCCGCTCTCACCATCCCGTCCACGCTGTCGATCATCAACGACGTCTTCCGCGACCCGGTGGCGAGGGCCAAGGCCATCGGTACCTGGGCCGGGACCATCGGCCTCGGGATCGCCATCGGCCCCATCGCCGGCGGGCTGCTGCTGTCGCGGTTCTGGTGGGGCTCCATATTCCTCGTCAACGTCCCGATCTGCGTCGCCGCCCTCATCGGCGCCACCGTGCTGGTGCCCGACTCCAAGAACCCGGCCGCCGACCGCCCCGACCCCGGCGGCGCGCTGCTGTCGATCGCGGGCCTGGGCCTGCTGCTGTGGGCGATCATCGAGGCCCCGGTCCAAGGTTGGACGTCGGGCGCGGTGGTCGGGGTCGGCCTGGCCAGCCTGGTCGTGCTCGGTGCCTTCGTCGCCTGGGAAACCCGCAGCCCCCACCCGATGTTGCAACTGGCGTTCTTCTCCAACCGCAGGTTCTCGATCGCACTTTCGGCGGAGTGCCTGGGACTATTCGGCTTGATGGGGGCGCTGTTCGTGTCGACCCAGTTCCTGCAGTTCGAGCTCGGGTATTCCCCCCTCGGGGCCGGCCTGCGCATCCTGCCTATCGCCAGCATGCTGGTGGTGAGCGCGGCGTTGTCCCCCGCCCTCACCCGGGCCATAGGGGCGCGGTTCACGGTCGCGGCCGGTCTGGCCGCCATCGCCGCGGGCTTGTGGCAAGTCTCGGCCACCGCGGCGGTGACCACGACCTACGGGGATATCCTGCCCGGGCTGCTGATCATCGGTTTGGGGACCGGGCTCCTGCTCCCGACCGCGACCAACTCCGTGGTGGGGTCGGTCCCCCACGGTGACTCCGGGATCGGCTCGGCCACTAATTCCGTCTCTCTTCAGGTCGGCGGGGCGCTCGGCGTCGCGATCGCCTCGACCGTCGCTTTCACGCACACGAAGACGCTGATCGCGAGCGGGCACGACGCCGCCACCGCCGCGACGAGCGGCTTCGCGCTCGGCTTCTGGGTGATCGCCGGGCTCGGCGCCGCCGGCTGGTGGCAGATGCGGCCG
>PMLI01000370.1 GCA_003158835.1 Acidimicrobiaceae bacterium | reverse complement strand
CTTCGTCGGTCGCAGCACCGAGCTCGAGGAGCTCGCTCTGGCCGTGCGCTCTAGCCGGCTGGTGACGTTGACCGGTCCCGGTGGCGTGGGCAAGACCCGACTGGCGCTCGAGGCGCTCTATCGACTGCGAGAGGAGTTACCAGCCGGCGCGTGGCTGGTCGAGCTGGCCGGCGTCACCGATCCCGACGGGGTTGCGTCGGCGATGGCTGGGGCACTCGGGGCGCAAGGCGGGCCGGCGGGCCCCGGCTCGTCGGGATCGACGGTGGAGCTTATCGTGCACTATTTGACCGGGCGCTCGCTCTTCGTCCTCCTCGACAACTGTGAGCACGTGATAGCCGAGACGGCTTCCCTGGCCGAGACACTGGTCGGAGCTCTGCCCGGTCTCCGCCTGGTGGCGACGAGCCGGGAGCCCCTCGGCGTCCCTGGGGAAGTCCTGGTACCCGTGGGTCCGCTGGCCCCGGCGGCCGCCGTCGAGCTGTTTGTCGACCGCGCTCGGGCGGTGCGGCCCCAGTTTGCGGCAGAAGAGGGTACCCGTACGGTGGTCAACAACATCTGTCACCAACTGGATGGCCTTCCCCTCGCCGTCGAGTTGGCCGCCGCCCGCCTGCGCTCCCTCACGTTGGCCACCCTGGCCGAACGGCTCCACGACCGTTTTCGGCTGCTCACGGGGGGTGCCCGTACGGCCCTCCCCCGCCAACAGACCCTTCGTGCGGTCGTGGACTGGAGCTACGACCTACTGTTCGAGGACGAGCGCCGCCTCTTCGCCCGGCTGTCCGTCTTCTCCGGAGGGTGCGACCTGGAGGCAGTCGAGGCCGTCTGCGGCGATGACGAGGTGCCGACCGACGAAATACTCGACGTCCTCAGCCGCCTGGTCGACAAGTCCCTGGTCTCGGCACCCGAGGCGGGTCGCCAGAGCCGGTTCGCCCAACTCCAGACGTTATGGCAGTACGGCCGGGACCGCCTTGAGGGCTCCAGCGAGGCCGGCACTATCCGGGCCAGGCACGCCGCCTACTACCGCGACCTGGCAGAAGACGCCAACGAGCGCCTGAGAGCTGCCACGGCGCCGGCATGGCGCGAACGCCTCAATTCAGACCTGGCCAACCTAAAGGCGGCGCTCGACTGGCACGTGGCGACCGGCAACGCCGACGCGGCACTCTCCATGGCCTCGGGGATGGCCTGGCTGTGGTTCATCAACGGCGACTTCACCGAAGGGGCCCGCTGGCTGGCCAGCGCCCTCGCGGCCGACGGAGCACGCCGTCCCGAGCTGCAAGCGACCGCCCACGTCTGGCACGCCTGCTGCATCGGCATGTCCTCCAGTCCGCCCGCGGGAGGCGTCGAATGCGACGGCGCCATTGTCGTCTTACGGTCAGGGGCCGACACTGTGCGACTGGCCGAGGCTCTCCTGCTCCAAGCGTCTGTCCTCGTGCGCGCCCACCAGTTCAGCCGGTCGCTCGAGGCCCTGAGCGAAGCGCGGGCCCTGCTCCAGGACGGTGAGCACGGTTGGCTTCTCGGCGCACACGACATGCTGGTCACTTGGAACCTGGCGGCCTTCGGGCGTCTCGACGAGGCCGAGGCGGCCGCCCGCTCGAGCATTAACCGTTTCGACGCAGTCGGGGACGTCTTCCTGGTAGTCAATTCGCTGAACGCTCTGGCCGGAGTCACCGCGGCCAAGGGAGACCTCAACGGCGCCTCCGTAGCGTATGAAACGCTCCTGGGGCGGTGCCGGTTGTCCGTGCGGCACCCCTATCTCAACTCGGCTCTGATCGCTCTTGCGGCACTGCGGAGCAGGCAGGGTGACGACCGCGCCGCCGACGAGCTCTACGGGGAGGCGATCGGGTGCTCGTTCAACTCGTGGCTGGCCGCCGACGCCCTGGTGGGCCAAGCGGCGGTCGCCCGACGCCTCGGTGACCGGGCCCGGGCGAGAGGGTTGCTTGACGCTGCAGCGGAGCGGTATCGAGAGGCTCAGGCTCCCGCCGGCCAGCCCCGGGTGCTGGCGGGCCTGGCCTGGTGGGCGCTCGGCGCTGGTGAACCCGACGCCGCCGGCATCTTCGCCACAGACGCCGTCAGAACCGCCCGGGCGATTGGAGACCCGGAGACACAACTGCTGGCCGACGCTGCTCTCGCCGCCGCCACGGCGGTCGTTGGTCCCACACAACACAACGCCGACAACTTCCTGGCGCTGGTCCAGGAGCGAACACGAGGTCCGGCCCACCGCTCGCTTACCGACGAACCAGACCTGGTAGCGCTGGCGGCTCACCTTGCACCGGCCGTCCCTGAACGAGGGGCAAGGCCCTAGCCGCGTCGGAACGGAGCAACTTCAAAGCCCCCACCCCGACCGACCTCTNNGCAGCGCCACCTCAGGGCGACCTCAGGCCGCGGGCCCAACCTGGCTGGCATGCGCCAAGGACCAGAAGAGCCCAGGGCCGGACGTGGCCAGTCGGCCAAAGCCGGGCCCGCTGTCGAGGACCACGGTCGGGTGGTCACCGCCAGCGCCGAGGCCGCAGCCTTCTATCGGCAAGCACAACAAGCCGTAAGCACGTCCGACGTGGCTAAGGCGCTCCGCTTAGCGGTCAGGGCCGATCCGGCCTTCTGTCTCGCCGTCGCCGATCTCGATGCCATCACCCGCTCACCCCCGAGCCCTAGCGCCGGCCGCCAGATGAACTGGGAACGCCACCACATCGAGATAGTGCGTACCGCGGCCGCCGGCAACTTTGGTCGGGCCGCCGACCTACTCCGCGAACACCTTGCCTCCGTCGGGTGCGACCCACTAGCAGTACGCCTTGTGGCCGATCTTCGAGGGCGCATGGGGTACCGGGGTGATCTTGACGACCTTGCCGGNNCAACTTCCCGAGTGCCACCCGAGCTGGCGGCTTGGCTACCCCCTGAGGTATTGCTCGGAGCCGGAGGGTTGTCCCATAGATAGGAATATTGCGCCCACCACAGACCGACTAGCGGCTTCAGGACCATCGTCTTGTCAAAGAACGCATAATGTT
>PMLI01000564.1:6490-10181 GCA_003158835.1 Acidimicrobiaceae bacterium | reverse complement strand
CTCCGGGGCCTGGTCGACGACGCCGCCATGCGAGGCCAGGTGGTCGAGAGCAAGGTGTTGGTGCTGCGCGAAGTGCCCGCCACCGACGGCGTGGCCCGGAGCCTCAACCTCTCCCCGCACGAGCCGGTCGTCGAGCTCGAGCGGGTGCGCGCCCTGGACGGCCAGCCCCACGTGCTCACGGTCACCTACCTGCCGGCGGCACTGGTGCCAGGGCTGGCTCAGCGCGACCTCAATGGGGCCGGCTCGCTCTACCGGCTCTTGCGCGAGGAGTACGGCCTTGCCCTGTTGTCGAGCCGGCGCCGGGTGGAGGCGGCGACGGCCGGCGCACGCGAGGCCCGCCTGCTCGAGGTCGAACGGGGTGCCCCCCTTCTCGTGCTCTACAGCACCAGCTACACCACCGACCGCCGGGTGCTCGAGTACTTCACGGCCTTTCACCGCGGTGACCGGAGCGCGTTCGAGGTGGAGCTGTCCAGCCCGGTCGGCAGCGCCTCACGCTTTGAGCAGGTGCCGGTCGGCCCCGAGGGTTTCGCTCCGTGAGCGAGCCCCTGTTCGTCGGGGTGGACGTGGGCACCCAGAGCGTCAAGGCGGCCGTATTCGAAATCGGCGGCATCTGCCTGGCCGAGGCCGCCGTCCCCCTGGCCCTGCAGCGGCGCGGCGCCGACGAGGTCCAACAAGAACCGGAGGATTTCTACCAGGCGGCCACCACTGCCATCGCGTCCTGTGCCCGGGGCTCGGGCCGTCCCGGCGACGTGGCCGGGGTGGCGGTGGCCGGCCAAATGGCGGGTGTGCTCGGTATCGGCGCGGACGGTAGGGCGGTGACCCCCTATGACTCGTGGCTCGACTCACGCTGCCGGGGAGAAGTGGAGGAGATCGCGGCCCGGTTGGGTGACCGCCTGGTGGAGCTCAGCGGCTGCCCGCCCATGGTCGCCCACGCCCCCAAGATCGCGTGGTGGCGCCGGCACCGGGCCGATGCCTACGCAACGGTCGCCAGGTTTGTGATGCCGGGGGCTTTCGTGGCCGGCCGGTTGTGCGACCTGGACGCCGACGAGGCCTATGTCGACACCACCTACCTGCATTTCAGCGGGCTGGCCGACGCGGCCAAAGCAACCTGGTCGCCGGAGCTGGCCGCAGGGTCCGGAGTGGAGCTGGAAAAACTGCCCCGGATCCTGGCGCCGACCGACCTGGTGGGCCGGCTCAGCGCCGCTGCCGCCCGGGACTGCGGGCTCTCTGCCGGTACCCCGGTGGCGGCCGGGCTCGGTGACACGGCCGCGGGCGCTCTGGGGGCTGGCATAGTCGGGCCGGGCCAGTTGCTGGACACGGCGGGCACGGCGTCGGTGCTGGCCATGTCCACCACCGCCTTCCGGCCCGACCTCTCGGGCACGCTCGTGCAGATGCGGGGCGCCGTCCCCGGGCAGTGGATCGCGCTGGCTTATCTGGCCGGCGGCGACCTGCTGCGCTGGCTTCCTCAGGTGCTGGGCGCCTCCTCGCTGGAGGTGCTGGTCGAGGAGGCGTCGGAGTGCGAGGCAGCCCGGGCGCTGTTCGTGCCCCATCTGGGAGGACGCATCCTGCCTGCGGCCCCCTGGGCCCGCGGGGCGTGGGTCGGCCTCGACCTCTCCCAGACGCGGGGCGACCTGGCCCGCTCGGTCCTGGAAAGCGTCGCCTTCGAGTACGCCGGGTTCCTGGGCCGGGCCCGGGACCTGTTTGCCGAGGTGGTGCCCGGCGACGTGCGGGTGATAGGCGGCGGGGGCGCTGACGCCCTGTGGAACCGGATCAAGGCCTCCGTCCTGCGCCGGCCCTATGTGCGCCTGGGCCGGGAGAGCTTCAGTTGTAGGGGCGCGGCGCTGGTGGCGGCTGCCGCGGGCGGTGCCGTGGACGACTTGGCGGCGGTGGCCCTGGCGACCACGGCCGAAGTGGAGCGCACCAGTCCCGAACCGGGCCTCGAAACCCTTTACGCCCGGCGCCAGCGCGACTACCGGGCCGCCGTCGACCTGCTCGTCCCCGCCCACCAGCTCGTTCCCGCCCACCAGGAGGTACACCTATGAAGAGCCGGTTCCGCCTAGCCGTGATCGGTGCCGGCCGAGCGGGCATGGTGCACGCTCGCAACGCCGCCGGGGCCGTCCCTGAGGTCGAGCTCGGCTGTCTGGTGGACGCCGACCCGGAGGTGGCCAACAAGGCCGGCGCTCAGCTCGGCGTACCGGTTTTCACCGACCTCGACCAGGCACTGTCGGGAGCCGCTTTCGACGGGGTCGTCATAACCGCTCCCACCTTTGCCCATGCCGATCTGGCCGTGCTCGCCGCCGGTGCCGGCAAGCACGTGTTCTGCGAGAAGCCCATGGCCCTGACCGTGGCGGAGTGCGACACCATGGCGGCGGCGGCGGAGCGCGCCGGCGTCGTTTTCCAGGTGGGTTTCGTGCGGCGGTTCCAGCCCGAGTTTGCCGAGGCCAGGCGCAGGATCGAAGCCGGCCAGATCGGCACGCCCATGGTGGTCAAGTCCCTGACCCGGGGCCCGGGCCTGCCGCCGGCGTGGGCGCACGACCTGCGCCGCTCCAACGGCATGCTGGCCGAGGTCAACAGCCACGATTTCGACTGCGTGCGCTGGCTGGTGGGGTCGGACATCGAGCGGGTCTATGCCGAGACGGCCAATTTCAAAGGGGCCGAACGGGGCGTCACCGCCCCCGACTTCTACGACAACGCCGTGGTGTCCCTCCGCTTCGTGAGCGGTGCCATCGGGACCGTGGACGGGACCTGCCCGGCCGAGTACGGCTACGACGCCCGGGCCGAGGTGCTCGGCACCGAGGGCCTTCTGGTCGTGGGTGACAACCACGCCCTGCCGTTGCTCGAGATCCGGGCACGGGGCACGGGGGAGAGGCCCACGTACTCCTCGTGGCCGCAGCGGTTCGAGCCCGGTTACCGGGAGGAACTGGCTGCCTTCGCCCGGTCGGCCTCCGGTGGCTTGCCCCCTCTGGTGGGGGCAACCGACGGTCGTGCCGCGGTGGCGGCGGTGGTGGCGTCCAACACCTCGTGGCTGGAGGGCCGCCCGGTGACAGTAGCCCGGGACGGGGTGGCCCGATGAAGGTTCTCGCCTATCGCGGGCCGGGCGCTCTGGTGCTGGAGGAGCGGCCCCGGCCGCGCCCGGGACGGGGGGAGGCACTGCTGCACGTGGACGCGGCCTCGATCTGCGGGACCGATGTGCGCATCGCGGCCGGCTCCCACCGCGCCTATGGGGACGCCCTGGGGCGGGTGCCCGGCCATGAGGTCGTCGCCACGGTGGTGGAAGTGGGAGAGGGGGCACTTGCCACCACCGGCGACCGTGTGTTCGTGGCGCCCAACTACGGGTGCGGCCACTGTCGCTCCTGCCGGCGGGGCCAGGTCAACCTGTGCGACGAGCCCCGGGCGGTCGGGATCACCGAGGACGGTGGGTTCGCCGAGTACCTCCTGGCGCACAAGGACCTGGTGGACCAGGGCAACCTGCTCCGCTTCGACGCGGCCGGGCTGGACCCTGCGGTGGTGGCCCTGGCCGAGCCCCTGGCCTGTGCCTGGCGGGGCTCGCGCGCCTGCCATATCGGCCCGGGCGATGTCGTGGTCGTGTACGGCGCCGGGCCCATCGGCCTGTTCCATGTGGCGCTGGCCCGCCTGGCCGGGGCCGGGGCCGTGGTGGTGTGCGAGCCCAACCCCGAGCGGCGCCGGCGGG
>PMLI01000564.1:0-6420 GCA_003158835.1 Acidimicrobiaceae bacterium | reverse complement strand
AACCTCATCCACTACAAGGAGCTCATCGTCACGGGCACGACGGCGAGCACCAACGAGGAGTGCCGGGCCGCCCTCGACCTGATCGTCACCGGCCAGGTGGACGTGGGCTCCTTGGTCGAGGCCCGCTTTGACCTGGCCTCGGCCGCGGCCGCCTTCGAGCTGGCCGGCTCGGGGCAGGCCCTGAAAGTACTGATCGCACCATGATCGAAAGTGCCCGCATGAACGAAAGNNCGAAAGTGCCCGCATGAACGAAAGTGCCCGCATGAACGAAAGTGATGGACCAGCCATGACGGCAACGCCGCTGAACCCGTTTTCCCTGCTGCTCGATTTCCGCTCCGGCGCCCTTCAGCCGTACACCTCGCGCACCGAGCGCCACCTCTCCGACATGAAGGGCGCCTACGCCGACCGCTCCGCCCTGGAGCACCTGGTCGATGCGGGCGACCCGCTCGTATACGAGGTCCTCCAGTACGACGTGCCCGAAGAGGTGGGCCAGTTGATCTGCTGCACCACCGTCCTGCACCCCGGGACGGTCGGGGACGAGTACTTCATGACCAAGGGCCACTACCACTCGGTCCGGGAGACGGGCGAGGTCTACCTCGGGCTGTGCGGTCGGGGCTACCTGTTGTTGATGACCGAGGAGGGCGGCCACTCGGCCACACCGATGGGCCCGGGCATCGTCGGCTACGTGCCCCCCTATTGGGCCCACCGCACGGTGAACACGGGCGAGGAGCCCTTCGTCTTTTTTGCCGTGTACCCGGGGCAGGCCGGTCACGACTACGGGACCATCGAGCAGAGCGGCTTTGCCCAGCGGGTGCTGCGGGCGGCGGAAGGGCCCGTGCTGAAGTGAGCCTGGCGCCCGCTGCCCCGCGCCCGCCCCGGCCGCTGTCCGAGTGCGTGGTGATGGTGACGCCGCGGTCGTTCGGTATGCACGACCCGGGCCTGCGCCGGCGCCTCGAGGCCGAGGTGGGCGTCGTCCGCTACCGGCCTGGCCCGCTGGCCGCCGCGGATCTGGCCGAGGCGGTTGGCGACGTCGACGGCCTGTTGTGCGGCCTCGACCACGTCACCGCCGACGTCTTTGCCGTTGCCCCCCGCCTGCGGGTGGTGGCCCGTTACGGCGTGGGGGTGGACCGGGTCGACCTGGCGGCCGCGGCCCGCCACGGCGTGATCGTGACGGCGACGCCGGGCGCCAACGCCAACGCCGTGGCCGAGATGGCCGTGGCCCTGCTCTTCGCCCTAGCCCGTCCCCTGGTAACGGGGCGGGAACGGGCGCGCGCCGGTGAGTGGCCCGCCCTCAGCGGGGTCGAACTGGCGGGCCGGTCCCTGGGCCTGATCGGCCTGGGCCGGATCGGTTCGCTGGTGGCCGCCAAGGCGGTGGCACTGGGGATGCGGGTGATGGCCTACGACCCTTATGTGGCCGAGGCGGGTGAGGACGTCACCCTGGTGGACCTCGGCACCCTGGTGGCGGGGTCGGACTTCATCTCCCTGCATGCGCCGCTGAGCGAGCAGACCCGGGGGATGGTGGGCCGGCCGTTGCTCGAGCGTATGAAGCCCGGAGCCGCTCTCATCAACACGGCCCGGGGCGGGCTGGTCGACGAGGACGGCCTGTTGTGGGCACTCGAGCATGGCCCGTTGCGGGCGGCCGCCCTGGACGGGCTCGAGCACGAGCCGCCGCCGCCCCGCCACCCACTCCTGGGGCGCGACGACGTGCTGCTGACGCCGCACATGGGCCCCCACACGGCCGAGGCCACGGCGGCCATGGGGGAGAGGGCGCTCGACGACCTGCTGGCCGTCCTGTCCGGGCAAGCCCCGAGGTACCCCGTATGAGTTCCACACCGCCCGGCATACCGACTGGCACACCGACTGGCACACCGACTGGGAACTTCACCTTCGTCGGCGTCACCACGGCCAAGTCGGCCATCATGCGGATCTTCCCGGCCTGGGTCGAGCACCTGGGCGTGGGCCCGGTCGGCATTTCCGGCTGCGACCTGCCCTTGCACGCCCCCCCCGAGCGGTACCGGGAGGTGGTCGAGGTCATCCGTGACCGCCCGGCCGAGGTCGGGGGACTGGTGACCACCCACAAGATCGACCTTTTCACGGCGTGCCGGGACATGTTCGACTACATCGACCCCTACGCCGAGACGTGCGGGGAGCTGTCCTGCCTGTCCAAGCGGGACGGCCTCTTGCGGGCGCACGCCAAAGACCCCATCTCCTCGGGCCGCTCCCTGGACGAGTTCATCGAGCCCGGCTACTGGGCCTCGGGCGGGCCGGAGGTCCTGCTGTTCGGCGCGGGCGGTTCCAACCTCGCCATCACCCTGTACCTGATGACGGGGCGGCCGGCCGGGGACCGGCCCCGCCGGATCGTGGTCGTCAACCGCAGCCCGGCCCGGCTCGAGTCCATGCGTGCCCTCCACCAGCGCCTGGGGACCGGCGTGTTGGTCGAGTACGTCCACAACGCCGACCCAGCCGAAAACGACCGCCTGCTCGGGACCATGCCGGTGGGCTCCCTGGTCGTGAACGGGACCGGCATGGGCAAGGACAGCCCGGGGAGCCCGGTCACCGGCGGCGGGACCTTCCCCGAGGGCGCCCGGGTGTGGGAGCTCAACTACCGGGGAGAGCTCGAGTTCCTCCACCAGGCCCGGGCCCAGGCGGCGGGCCGGGACCTCGTGGTCGAGGACGGCTGGCGCTATTTCGTCCACGGTTGGACCTGCGTGCTCGAGGAGGTATTCGACGTACCGATGACCACCGAGGTCGTCGGCCAGCTCTCCGAGATCGCCCTGGAACTGCGAAGTACGTAGGTCCCAGGCCAAAAAGAGCAAGGCGCAAACCAAAAACCTAAACAAGAAAAGAGGTTGTCATGCAGATCGGGATCGATAGCTACTGCTTCCACCGTTATTTCGGCGAGATCTACCCGGGCCTACAGACCGACCCGGGCACCCGCTGGCGCATGGAAAGCGAGTTCTTGGACTTTGCCTTGGGCCAGGATGTCGACGAGATCGCTCTGGAAGCCTGCTTTTTCGACGCCCTGGACGATGGCCTGTGCGCGGAGATAAAAGCTCGCCTCGACGGCGCCGGCATGGAGCGGGTGCTGGGCTGGGGCCATCCCGAGGGGCTGTGGGGTGGCGACAGGCCCGAAGAGCTCGAGAACCTGAAGAGGCACCTCCCCCAGACCCGCAAGCTGGGCTCTACCCGCATGCGCATCGTGGCGGCGAGCATGAACTACGCAAAGTCGCCCCGGGAGGAGCTCATCGGCAAGGTCATCCCGATGCTGGCCGAGGCGACCAGGGCGGCCGAGGCCGAAGGTGTGGTGCTGGCCTTGGAAAACCACATCGACTTCACCTCGGCCGAGCTCCTGCGGATCATAGAGGCGGTCGGTTCGCAGCATTTGCGGGTGAACTTCGACACCGGCAACTGCCTGCGCCTGTTCGAAGACCCCGTGGACGCCGCCACCAGGCTGGCGCCCTACACGGTCTCGACCCATACCAAGGACATCGCCACCCGCCGCAAGGGCGGCAGCCCGTCCGAGAACTTCACCTGGTGGCCGGCGTGCGTGGCGGGCGAGGGTGTCATCGACATGCCCGGGGTGGTAAAGGCGTTGCGAGAGGGCGGTTTTGACGGGTCCTTGAGCCTGGAGGTCGACCTCATCGGCGAGCAGTGGTCGGCGCTGGCGGAGGAAGAAATCGTGACCCGGAGCGACGCCTACCTGCGCTCACTGCTCCCGGGCGGCCCGAGCGCCAAAGCGCCGAGCGCCTGAAAGGCCCGGGCCGTGCCGATCACCCCCACCGCTCCCGACGAGCGCCGCGCCCTTGGGTTCGGCCTGCTCGGCTACGGGTTCATGGGCAGGGCGCACTCCAACGCCCTGCACACCATCCGCTACATGTTCTGGCCTTCGGCCGCCCGGCCCGAGCTGGTCGCCATCGCCGGCCGCTCCCCAGCCGGCGTGGCCGAGGCGGCCACCCGCTACGGCTACGCGTCCTACACGACGGACTGGCACGACCTCGTCTCCGACCCCCGGGTGGAGGTCTTCGACAACGTCACCATCGATGCTGCCCACGTCGAGCCGACCCTGGCCGCCATAGCCGCCGGTAAGCACGTCATATGCGAGAAGCCCCTGGCGTCCAACGCCGCCGACGCGCTGCGCCTGTACGAGGCGGCCACCCGGGCCGGGGTCAAGCACCTGGTCTGCTTCAACTACCGGTTCTTCCCGGCCGTGCGCCTGGCCTGGGAGCTGGTCCAGGGGGGAGAACTGGGAGAGCTGCGCCAGGCCCGGTTCCGCTACTCCCAGGAGTGGCGTTCCGACCCGTCCTCGGCGCTGCCCAGCGCGGCCGGGGTGCTCGCCATCATCGCCTGCCACGCCGTGGACCAGGCCCGCTTCCTGTGCGGGGAGATCACCTCGGTCCAGGCCGCCATATCGAGCCCGGTGACGACCCCGGACCGCCTCTACCGGGACGGTCCCGTCGACCAGGACGATGTGGTCGCCATGGTCGCCCGCTTCGACAGCGGCCTGATGGCCACCATCGACGCTTCCCTGGTTTCTCCCGGCCGGCGCAACCACCTGGCCTGGGAGCTCAACGGTTCCAAGGCGAGCGTGGCCTGGAGCCTCGAGGATCCCAACGTGCTGCGGGTGTACCGCCGGGACGGGGGCCGGACATCGGGCTTCACCGAGGTGATTGTGTGCGAAGCCGACCATCCCCTGGTGGGGCCCTGGTGGCCGTCGGGCCACGTGCTGGGCTGGGAGCACGGCCACGCCAACATGCTGGCCCATTTCATCGACGCCGTCGCCGCCCACAAGGACGTGGCCCCCTACGGGGCCACCTTCCTGGACGGCCTGCGGGCTGCTCAGGTGACCGAGGCGGTCGTCGAGTCAGCCGGGACGGGCGGCGTCGTGGAGGTGGCGAAGGCGCCCCCGGTGGTGCGGACGGGCCCGGAATAGGCACCGCCATGGCCGCCGCCGACGTCCCGAGCCTGGAGCAGCTGCGAGAAGGTTTGCTGCGCCAGAAGTACTTCGCCGACGACGGGATCCTCACGGCCGTGTACCTGGCGCTGGTGCTCGGCCGGCCCCTGCTCGTCGAAGGTGAGCCGGGCGTGGGCAAGACGGAGCTGGCCCGGGCGCTGGCGGGTTTTCTGGGGCGTGAGCTGGTCCGGCTCCAGTGCTATGAGGGCCTCGACGCCGCCCAGGCGCTCTACGAATGGGACTACCCCCGCCAGCTGTTGCGCGTCCGGGCCGGCGACGAGGCCGGGGACCTGTACGGGGACGAGTTCCTGCTCGAGCGCCCGTTGTTGCGAGCGGTCAGATCCGGTGAGCGGGCCGTGCTGCTGGTCGATGAAGTCGACCGGTCCGACAGCGAGTTCGAGGCTTTCTTGCTCGAGTTCCTGGACGGGTTCCAGATAACGGTGCCCGAGCGCGGCACGGTACGGGCCGATAAACCACCGCTGGTGATTATCACCTCCAACCGGACGCGCCAGCTCCACGACGCGTTCAAGCGCCGTTGCCTGTACCACTGGATCCCCTTCCCCGAGCCCGAGCGCGAGCGGGCCATAATCCGTGCCCACGCNNGGCCCTGGTGGAGGCGGTGCTGGCCGTCCGCGCCCTGAGGCTGGTGAAACGCCCCGGTACGGCCGAAACGATCGACTGGGCCCGGGGGGCCTCGGCCCTGGTAGGCCAGGGGGAGGCGTGGCCCCAAGCGTTGCGGCGCGCCCTCGGGCTTCTGCTGAAGGAACAGGACGACCTAGAGACGGCCGGGGCCGAGATCTCGGTCCTCTCGGCCGCTCCCGGGGGCCAGTTGTGACGGCGACGGCGCCGCCGTCCCCGGGCCAGGACCGGGCCCGCCACCGGGCCCAGGCGCAGGACTGGGCCGGGCAGCACCTGCACGGGTTCCTCACCGCTCTGGCCGGCGCCGGCGTGGTCCCCGGCGTCCAAAACCAGGTCGACTTCTTCCAGGCCGTCGCCCTGCTGCGCCCGGCGGCGCCGGGCCCGCTGTACTGGGCGGGGCGCGTCACCCTGGTGCGTGCTCAAGAAGAGATCGAAGCCTTCGACGCTGTCTTCGCGGCCTGGTTCGGCGACGGGACCNNGCGCCGCCGTCCGGGCCCCCGGCCCCACGCCCGGCCACGGCGGGGGGCGGACGCCTGGTGGCGGGGGCCGAGGGCGACGTGACCGGCCGGCGCCCGGGGGCCGGGCACGAGGCCAGCGTGGACGACGTTTTCAGCCGGAGCGCCTTCCCGGCCACGTCAATGGCAAAGAGGCGGCTGCTGGCCGAGGCGGAGGCGGCCCTGGCCCGGGAGCTTCCGGCCCAACGTGCCCGCCGCTACCGCCCGGCCCGGCGTGGTGACCGCCTCGACCTGCGCCCCATCCTGCGGGCCGCGGGCCGCAGCGGCGGCGACGTGGTCCGCCTGCGCTGGCGCCGCCGGCCCCGCCGGCCCCGC
>PMLI01000094.1 GCA_003158835.1 Acidimicrobiaceae bacterium | reverse complement strand
CTACATCGGGCGCACCTTCATCAACCCCGACCCGAGCCAGCGCGCCCTGGGCGTGCGGCGCAAGCTGAACCCGTTGAAAGACGCCATCGCCGGCAAGCGCCTGATCGTGGTGGACGACTCGATCGTACGCGGCACCACGACGCGCGCCATGGTGGCCATGTTGCGGGAGTCGGGTGCCAGGGAAATCCACCTGCGCATCTCGTCGCCCCCCTACCGGTGGCCGTGCTACTACGGCTTGGACACCGGGTCCCGGGCCGAGCTGGTGGCGGCCGACCTCGAAGTGGGGGAGATCTGCGACTACATCGGGGCCGACAGCCTGGCCTATCTGTCCTTAGAGGCCTTGAAGAAGGCGACGGGCGTCCCGGGGGCAGGCTTCTGCGATGCCTGCCTCACCGGCGAGTACCCCGTACCCATCCCGGTCAGGGTTTCGAAGACGCTACTCGAGCAAACCTCGCCTGTTGGCACGAGCTCCGGGCGTTGACGTGCTACCCGAAGCACCACTGACCTATGCCGCCGCCGGCGTGGACATAGACGCCGGCGAGCGGGCGGTGCTGTTGATGAGGCCGCTGGTCGCCAGCACGGCGCGGGCCGAAGTGATCGGTGGCATAGGCAGTTTCGGGGGCCTCTTCGCCCTGCCGGTGGGGTACCGGGAGCCTGTCCTGGTTGCTTCGACGGACGGGGTGGGCACAAAGCTGGCCGTGGCTGTCCAAGCCGGGCGTCTCGGGACCATCGGCGTGGACCTGGTGGCCATGTGCGTCGACGACATCGTCTGCCAAGGCGCCGAGCCCCTGTTCCTGCTCGACTACCAGCTGTGGGGCCACCTCGACCCCGAGGCCGTGGCGATCGTGATGGCGGGGGTGGCGGAGGGCTGCCGGCAGGCGGGCTGCGCCATCATCGGGGGGGAACTGGCCGAACACCCGGCTCAACTGCCGGCCGGGGACCTGGACCTGGCCGGCTTCGCCGTCGGCGTGGTGGAGAGGGACCGGCTCCTGGGCCCGGGCGGGCCCCGCTCCGCCCGGGAAGGCGACCTGCTCGTGGGCGTCCATTCCGGAGGGCTGCGCTGCAACGGTTACTCCCTGGTCCGGGCGGCTTTGCTCGGCCGGGCGGGACGGCACCTGGACGAGGAGGCGTGGGTGGGCGCCGGCCTGACGTTGGCGGACGAGCTGCTCCGGCCGTCGCTCATCTACGCGCCGGCCGTGTTGGCCCTCCTACGCCAGTGCGACGTACATGCCGTGGCTCACATAACCGGGGGAGGGCTTCCGGGCAACGTGCCCCGGGCGCTGCCCGGCGACCTCGACGCCGTACTGGTGCCTGACAGCTGGCCCGTACCTCGCATATTCGCTGAGGTGCAGGCCGTTTCCGGGGCCGACGATGCCGAGATGGGAAGGACCTTCAACATGGGGCTGGGGATGGTCGTGGCTGTGCCTCCCGACCAGGCCGAACAGGCTCTCGCCGTGCTCGACGACCATGGTTTGGCCGCTGGCGTGGTGGGTATGGTCACGATAGGCACAGGCCGCTTGCGGTTCGCGCCCCGTTAGTCCCCAGCCGGACCTCTATTTCTCCACAGGTCGTCCACAGCGGGGGAAAACTCTGTGAGCCCTCGCGAGGGAGCGCCGGCCGTTACGCCATCACGCCCGGAAGGGCTCCGGGGCCATGCCTGCCCACCAACGCCCTCCGAAGCGCCACGCCGTCTCCTGCGGGCCAAGGCCCCCTGGGTGGGCGGGGCCGCTGGCTCCCAGGGCCTGCTGGACGGCGGCGGTGATGGCTTCGAGCTCGGCCGGCGAGGGCGGGGAGGCGAGGCGGGAGGACTTGAGCTCGACGCGCATCACAGTGGTACGTTGCCGTGCTTGCGGGGCGGAGTGTCCTGGCGTTTGCTGGCCAGCATTTCCAGGGCCTGGTGCAGGACGCGGCGCGTGCTGGCCGGCTCGATGACGTCGTCTAGGTAACCCCGTTCCGCGGCCAGGTAGGGGTTGGCGTTGGTTTCCTTGTAGGCGTCGACCAGTTGGCGCCGGCGCTCGGCCGGCGCCCCGGCGAGCTCCGCGCCATAAAGCAGGTCCACGGCGCTCTCGGGCCCGACGACGGCCAGTTCCGCGCCCGGCCATGCATATGCAAGGTCGGCGCCGAGCGATTTGGAACCCATGATCACATATGCGGCGCCGTAGGCCCTCCGCACGATGACCTGAATTTTGGGTACGGTCGCCTCGCAGTAGGCATAAAGGAGCTTTGCCCCGCGCCTGGCCATGCCTCCGTGTTCCTGGTCCGTCCCCGGCATAAACCCGGGAACGTCGACGAAAGTGACAACCGGGATGTTGAAGCAATCGCACGTGCGCACGAACCGCGCCCCTTTTTCAGCCGCGTCGATGTCGAGCACGCCGGCCAGAACCTGAGGTTGGTTGGCGACCACGCCGACCACGCGGCCTCCGACGCGGCCGAACCCGCATACCAGGTTCAAGGCCCACAGGGCGTGGTACTCAAAGAACTCGCCCCCGTCCAGGACAGCGCGAACGACATTCTTCATGTCGTGGGGCTGCTGGGAAGAAACGGGCACCAGGTCGGCCAGCTCCGGCAC
This sequence comes from Acidimicrobiaceae bacterium, assembly GCA_003158835.1. Taxonomy (GTDB): domain Bacteria; phylum Actinomycetota; class Acidimicrobiia; order Acidimicrobiales; family Palsa-688; genus Fen-671. Next base: position 1,795 of record PMLI01000094.1, on the reverse strand, counting down.
AGGGCGCTGGGGGTCGTCGTTCGTGGCGACGATCGCCGGTTGCGAGACGTTGTTCGGCGGCAGATAACCGAGCAGCCGCCGGACCTGGTCCAGGCACGATTTTTCGTCCGGGGCCACGAAGCAGGACACGCCCGATTTGGTGGCGTGCGTGAGTGCGCCCCCCAGCTCCTCCAGCGTCACGTCCTCGCCGGTCACCGTCTTCACCACGTCGGGGCCGGTAATGAACATTTGCGACGTGCCCTGCACCATGAAAACGAAATCGGTTATGGCCGGGCTGTACACGGCGCCCCCGGCGCAGCTGCCCATGATCACGCTGATCTGGGGCACCACACCGGAGGCGGCCACATTGCGCCGGAATATCCCACCGTAATAATGCAGGGCGACGACACCCTCCTGGACGCGGGCGCCTCCACCGTCGTTTATGCCCACCAGGGGCACGCCCAGGGACGTGGCCAGGTCGATCACTTTGTGGATCTTCTCGCCCGAAACCTCACCCAGCGTGCCGCCGTTGACCGTGAAGTCCTGCGAGAATATGCAAATCTTCATTCCTTCTACGGTGCCGAACCCCGTGACCACGCCGTCGGTGTAGGAGCGCTTGTCCTCGCCCGTCCCCTCGGCCCGGCTGCGGGCCAGCATGTCCAGCTCCTGGAACGACCCGGGGTCGAGGAGATAGTCGATACGCTCCCGGGCCGTCATCTTGCCCCGGGAGTGCTGGCGCTCTACGGCGGCCTCGCTGCCGGCGTGCAGAGCGGCCTGGCGGCGGCGTTCCAGATCCTCGAGACGATGCGCCATCGACTGCTCAGCCACGCCGCACAACCCTAATGGGCCCGGCCCGTCCAGCACTGGTGGCAAGCCCTCCCCATGGGGCGCGCCCTACCGGCCCGGCCCAGCGGTGATAGGCCTGGACCAGGAAATCTGAGGTTAGGAGACTAGGTGCAGATAGCGGGTTCCGCACAGGCCGAAACAACGGGGGCGGCCGCCTTTGGAGGGGCCATAGGTTTTGAGGAGCTGGCCCAGTCGGCGCGACCGGCATTCGTGCGGGCCGCTCTTTCGGTGACGGGACGTCGGGAAGATGCCGAGGACGCCGTCCAGTCATCGCTCGTGAAGGCGATGGGAGCGTGGCCGCGGGTGGCCGGCCAGGAGCGGTGGCGCCAACAGGCCTATGTCCGCCAGATCGTCGTCAATACTTGCCGTTCCAGTTGGCGCAAGTGGGGTTCCCGGGTCTCGGTGGGGGACTTGCCCGAGCTAGTGCAGGCGCCTGCGACCGACGCCGTCGACGATCGGGAACTGGTACGCCAGGCGCTCGCCCGGCTTCCCGCCCGCCAGCGCGAGGTCTTGTTGCTGCGTTACTTCGAGGATCTCACCGAAGCCGAGATCGCGGCGCGCCTCGGGTGTGCCCCGGGGACGGTGAAGAGCTCGGCGGCGCGGGCGTTGCGGGCGCTGCGCGACATGCTGCCCGAGTACGCCGGAGCACCCCGGGCCCGGGGCGGTGCCGGAGGGGGGGAGGTAGCCCCGGCCGGGGAGGCCTCCGGGGACGGGTCGCTGAAGTCCGCGTAGGGGCCGCGCGACGAGACCGTGGTTGGCAGACTGCTTGCGTGCCGCGCCCCGTCCCGCCGCCGTCCTCCCGGTGGCAGTTCCCCTGCACGGCACGCGCCCAGGCCGTCCTGGCCGGTACCGGTGAGGTGGTCGGCATCGGCGCCGACATGGAGCCCGGCACGCTTCTGGCGGCGTACCGCTGCGGGCTCTTCCCCATGCCGGTGCAAGGCACGCTGGCCTGGTGGTCGCCCGACCCGCG
>PMLI01000328.1:5356-7165 GCA_003158835.1 Acidimicrobiaceae bacterium | reverse complement strand
GCGCTACGCCACCGCCTCGCTCACTCGCAGCTCCAAGCTCGCAACCGAGGACGACGACTTGAACTGAGCCACCACGCCCGGCCCCGGGGAGCGGTCATGACGGCCGCTCCCGGGTGCCCGAGGGGGTGAGGTTTCTACCCCGTCAGTAGGCTATGGTTGCAGCCATACCACGCATGGTATAGTGCCTTTGTGTGTGGATGGTCCTTTACCTGCCTGACGCCGAACGGGAGCGAGACGCCTTGCCGGTAGCCGAGCGCAACGCGCTGTACAACGCCACGGCGAAACTGGAGGCCGTCGGGCCCATGCTGGGCCACCCGCACACGAGCGCGGTCCAGGGTGCACCGAGCCTGCGAGAGCTCCGGCCGAGGGCCGGGCGCAGCCCGTGGCGGGCCTTGTACCGCCAAGTCGGTGACTACTTCGTCATCGCTGCCATTGCCCCAGAAGCACGAAAGGACCCGCCCGGCTTTGTCCGGGCCTGTGCTGCCGCCGTGGAACGGCTGGACAACTTGGAGGTATGACCATGGTGCGTTTGTCCGAGCTATCGACGGCCGAGGAGCTGCACGAAAAAGACATGGCCGACCCGGCCTACCGTGCCGAGCACGACCGGTCCCGCTTTGCCAACGAGGGTGGCCTCCGCGTCGTGCGGTACCGTGCCGAGCATGGGCTGAGCCAGAGCGCGTTCGGGCGGTTGGTCGGTATGCGCCAGCCGCACGTAGCCAGGCTCGAGTCCGGCGACCACGAGCCGTCCCTGTCCACGCTGGCACGCCTCTCGGCTGCCCTCGGCATCGACTTCACGCTCACCGTCACGCCCGCCGGGGTCGAGCTACGCGCGAGCGCGTGAAGCCTGTCGGCTGCGGGCGTCGGCACTGCTCATCCGAGGCCTAGCTCGTCGTCGCGGCCCAGCGGCTCGGGCGGGATCCCCTCCACGGCCTTGTCGACCAGGCTGCTCCCTTCTTCATAGGTGCCCAGCGCTGGCTCCAGATCCAGCAGCTCCCCGAGCGTCGAGGGCCTGGCCTTGGCCCCGGCGGCTTGCACCTCGCTTAGCCTGGCCCCCACCAGCGCCGCCTCGGCCTCCAGGCGGGCCTGCGCCTGGCGCAGATCTACGGTGACCAACTGAGCCAGCCTGGCCGCTTGGAGCGCCTCTCCTCGGGCCTCGTGCGCAGCGCGGACCAGCTCGACCGTCCGCGCCATGGACCGCAGCAACAGCACCCAGCCCATGGCGCTGCCCGGGCCGATGGCCGACTGGGCCACGACCCCGGCCACGCCTCTGAAGTCGACCGTCTCGGGATCGCGCCAGTCCCCCGCCCGGCCCAGTTCCCGTGCTTGCCCGGAGAAGCCAAGGGCGTCCGCCGCCCGGGCCAGGGCACCCGGCGCCACCGCCTCGACCCGGGCGGACCAAGCGCCGAAGATGCCGGCGCTCTCCCGGGCGACGGCCGCCCAGCGAGCCCTCTCCCCCGCCGGGAGGCCGGCCAACCGGGCACAGGCCAGGTCCACCCGCCCGGCCGCGTTGGCCCAGCCCTCTTCGCGCAGCACCCTGTCTTCGCGCTCGTCGCCGCGCCGTGAGCGGCGTGCGCCCCACTCCGCCAGCACCTCGTCAGGGCTCTCAGGACCGCCCTGCCAGCCGGCGCGCAGCGCCGGTAGGGCCAGGTCCCGAGCCAGGCGCCCACCGCCGAACCAGACGGGCCCCTCCCCCGCTACCGGCGCCAGGGCCACGCTGTAGCCGACCACTTCGCCGGTCCCGCCTGTCCCGTACCGAGGCCTCACGCTCACGCCGCCAGACCGCAAGCGCCGTACGAACTCGGCCTCGCC
>PMLI01000328.1:0-5298 GCA_003158835.1 Acidimicrobiaceae bacterium | reverse complement strand
CGTTCCGCCTCTGCACAGATCTCCGACAGCTTCGACCAGCTCCGCCAGGTGGACGCGACAGCGCCGTTGTCCCGCACAAGCGACAGGGCCACATGCACGTGGTCATGGCCGCCTTTGGAGCGCCCGTGGCCCACGGCCACCCATGGGCAGGGGGCCTGGCCGCCGGCCGAGCTGAAGCCCAACCGGTCCACCACGGCGCGGACTACCCTGCCCCATTCCTCGTCGGAGAGGGCCCTGTCACTGGCATGGTTGGTGAGCGACAGGTGCCAGATATGGCCTCCCGTCACTTCTGCACCGAACAGGGCCAAGCTGGCGTCTATCTGCTGGCCGAGGTCAGCCACGGCGGCCTTCGACAACGCCGTGCCCCAGGGCACTATCACGTTCTCGCTCGCGGCCACGACGTGCTGGTCGCTGTGCTCCTCGGCACGCCCCGCTCCGAACAGGTAACGCACCAGGCCGGCGCCGCTGTGGCCCCTCGTGGCCTTGGCGATCATTCCCAGCCCTCCGCCGGCAACTTCGCCAGGACACCCTCCAGCGCCGCCATGGCATCTTGGACCGCCTTGGCCGTGGTCTCGTAGCCGGGCAGGACCTGGCCCGTGGTGTTGGCCACCCGGGCGATCTGGTTGAGGTTGTTCCCCACTGCATAAGTGACGTTGCGTACGCGGTTCAGCACCTTGTAGAACGCATGGCGCTCGGCGGGGGCCCATTCGCCATGGGTCGCGCACTCCACCATGAAGCGCTGCTTGGACACGCCTGCCGCCGCTGCACGCGCCTCGATGACCCCCAGCTCCCGCCCGGTAAGCCGAACGAACACGACGTGTTGGCGCCCACCTGTGTGACGGTGTAGACGCCCACCTGTCGGGACGGCAGCGGCGCTCGCTTCAGCTTGGTCGCCGTCGTCGTGGTCTTGTGCGTCCATCGGACGGCTCCCGCCTTTCGCCCAGCGCAGCGACCGCAGCTCCTGCTGCGGACAAACCACAGCGTAGGCGCCACCAGGCGCCAACGCTTAAGCCTTAGCCTTGATCCGCTTAGCGGATCAACCATCTTGCTCCACAGCCTCACCCGCCGCCCGACCCTAACGGTCAGCGCGATCCAGCCGCCTGCTAGCCTCCCCTCTTATACCGTCCAAGACCTCTTCCCCGCCCAACGCAGCGGCCCTCGCGGAGTTGGCCGAGGCCGAAGCCGCCGCACTGAAACAACGCCACAAGGCCAGAGAGGCTGCCCTGCGCCACTATGGGTCGGCCGAGGGTTCGATCCTCCAAGCACAACAGCTCATGGACTCCGGCCGCGTCGAGCGAGCCAAGGCCATCGAAGAGCTGCTCGCCACCGGCCTCGACGTGACCGCAGTCGCCAAGCTCGTCGGCCTGGACCCTCGCCGCGTCCGCGAAGCCCGGGGCGCCAAGGCTGTGACCGTCCCAGAGCCGCAGCCCGCACCCGACGCCAGCTGAAGACCAAGTGGTCGTGGCAGGGCTCGACGTACTGAACGACTGCCAGCCGGTCGAGGCCGCGCTTGCCTACATCGCTCGTGGCTGGCCCGTGTTCCCTGTTGCGTGGGTGGCGTCCCCGGATGGCCCGTGCGCCTGTCGGAGCGGGGCCTCGTGCACGCACCCTGCCAAGCACCCTCTCGTTCCCGGGGGCACCTCTTCGGCGACCACAGACCGCTCCCACGTCCTCGACTGGTGGCGCCACTGGCCTGCTGCTGGCATCGGTCTTATCACTGGGGCACGCTCGGGGCTTGCCGTCCTCGACGTCGACCCGCGCCACGGCGGCTCCGGGTCGCTCGACGCTCTACGCGCTTCGGTCGGCGTCCCCGCCACTCTCACCGCCCAGACCGGGGGCGGCGGCCAGCACCTCTACTTCGCCATCGGAGACGCTCAGCGCGTACCGAACACGGCCGGGCGGCTCCCGGCCCTCGGTGAGGCGGCCGGCCTCGACATCCGTGGCGAAGGAGGCTACGTGGTGGCCCCTCCATCGAGCCACCTCTCCGGCAATCGTTACCTTTGGCTGGCCGGTACCGCTGGACCGGCCCCGCTGCCGGCGTGGCTACAGCGGCCATCACGACCGCCTCGGCCCGCCCGCCAGGTCAGCTTGCCGGCCGGTAGCGCCTCGGAGCGCTACGTGGCCGCCGTCCTGCGCCGGGAGGCCGACGCTGTCGCCAGCGCGGCCGAAGGCCAACGCAGCGACCAACTGAACCGCTCGGCTTTCGCCCTCGGCACCCTCGTAGGAGGCGGGGCACTGACCCTCGACGCCGTGACCACCGCCCTGCTCGACGCCGCCCTCGACGCCGGCTTGGGCTACACCGAGGCATCCCGCACCATCGCCTCGGGACTGCGGGCCGGGATGGCCCGGCCCCGCAGCGTCATCTAGGTCGCACCACGCGTTCTAAGTACAGGCCCCCACGTCCAAGCGTCTCGTCGCTGCCCATTGGGGGGGGTCCGCAGCCGCCTGTACGCACGCTCCCAGGGGCGAGGTCGTCAAGCGCCTCTTCCGCCGCGCCTTACCTCCCCGTGGCAGTCCACCCAGATGAACGACTGCTGACGGTTTGTCCCGAAGCGGGCGTCGGTGACAAGCCGCCCGCGCAGGCCGAGGTAGTTCAGGCTGGCGTCCCCTACCACGTTTATCTCTGGGTCGGCCCCTGCGGCGGCGACATCGAACCACCCTGGCTCGATCTGAAGGCTGCTTATGACAGGTCGATGTTGGACTGTCCCGCCGAGCCCGACCAAGGCGTGCGGGCGCTCGTCGGGGGTGGGCCGCCAGAGGGTCGCTAGGAGCCGGCCGATCTGCCAGTGCCTCCGGGTGTTGTCGAGGATGGTCGCGTCATCGGGGTGGTCGGGGCCCCACTTCGGGCGGACCGGGGAGCCGGGGTCGGGCTTGAACCTCCCGCCATAGGACAAATGGACCACCAGCGCCCCACCGCTCAACCGCCCGAGCTCACTGAGAGACAGCGGCTCCCGGCTTGGCCCGTCGTCATGGGCTTGCCCTCCGGTGCTGCCCCTGGCCGCCTTCGCCAGTTGATCGACGCGCTGGTGGGACATGCCGAGGAGCTGCGCGGTGTCGCGGTAAGAGAGCTTGAGCTCGCGGGTTAGGTAGACGATCTTGTCGGCCATGACGGCGAAGGCGTGGCGCTCAGCCTCGCTGGCAACCGAGCGTGCCGCGTTGACGGCGTCCACGGCTTCCGCACCCGACGCCGGGAGCGCAGGGTCGACGACGACGTCGAACGATCCGGGCCCGACGTCGTAGGTCAGGGCGATCGCATCTCGGGCCATCGCCTCAACTTGGTCCAGGCGACGCGCCTGTGTGTGCACGACAGTGCCGGGCACATGGACCGCCCACCAGCCTCCATAAGGCTCACAGACCGCCCGGTACGTGGTCCGCTCCGTCCGCCTTGTTGTCTCTCGCTGCACCGTTGTCGTCGTCATTGCCACCACCTCAGTCCCAAGACCACCTCGAGTTCCTTGCGTATGCCCCCTGCAGTGATCTCATTGATCTCGTTATGCCGGGGCATGGGGAACCGGAAACCTCCGCAGTTCCAGATCTCATGCCGAGCGCCCTGCCTGTCCAGGTCGAACCGCAGACCCGCCGCCTTGGCGGCGTTCGCGATCTCGGCCAGCAGGTCCCGGCGCTTCACATCGTACAGTCTAATTTCGTTAGAACGTCTTGTCTAATGTCCTTAGAAGGACCCGTTCCCGGGTACTCAAGGAGAAGCTCGTCCCGTCAGGCCCGCTACACCACCTCCACATCGCCCCCCGAGCAGGCCAATCGTGTGGATACTTAGGGATACTTCGTGACCCACATGCCCTGGGGCGGTCCGCCCACCGCTCCCTCGGCTGGCGTTAGGGTCGCCTGGGCGCTCCCAACCGCCCGCGAAAGCGCAGCTCGCCACTATGGGCAAGGCACGCGTCCACCTGGTGCCAACGGTCCCCCACTTGGAGCCAGCCCGAGCTGGTCACCCGGTGCGCGCAGGTGGTAGTCCGTCCGGAAGTGTCATAGACCCAACGGAAGCATCGCCCTCGCTCAACGCTCACCGCCCTCGCAAAGTCGCCGTCCACTCCCCACAAAGCTACTCATCGGGGCCCGACGCTCTCCTGTTGACGCTGTTGACCGTAAACGGTCAACCGTTGCCGGTATATAAGGCAGGGACCGCACAGTCTCGCTCATCACCGCAGCGAGAAGGCGGACGAGTTACTCGGGCAGCTTCAACCTACGAGGTCGCCTGATCAGGTTCGCCAAGGCGGGGACGACTTCCTCGGGCCCGTCCATCTCGTCGACCAGACGGTCGAAGACCTCGTTCATCAGCACGACACGACGGTCCTGTTCGATCGCCCGTTCGGCGGCCTGAATGGCGGCGGCGGTCAGGAACTCGGTAACGCTCTGCCGTCTGGACGCGGCCGCTTGGCGAATAAAGGATGCTTCGGTGGGCGTGACCCTCAGGTCAAGGCGTTCAGACCGACGCTCCCCCGGCACGGCCGCGTACGCTGCTGTCATCGACTGGCTATCGCTTCGTGTGGTCATGGTCTTCGCACCTCGAAGAGCACTCTACCCTGTACGCACGCGTACACACAACCTTTTTTTCGGCGGGTCGCGGGCGGATCTAAGACTTCGGACGGTTCCGGTTCCCCAGCAGTGCCCGGTCCTTGCCGGCCGATAGCGTCTGCCCATGGTCGACAACGTCTACGCCAACGCTTTCGGGACCGACACCGGACGCTGTTTTCGGTACGTCTACGAGGCCGGCACGACCCGCCCGACCCGATGCCCCAGCCGACCGGCCCGGCGCGGCTGGTGGCGAGACAACTCTGGCCGTTGGTGGCAGGTCGACGCGTGCGCTGACCATGAGAGCCCGCTTCGCTCGGCACGGAACGCCGCTCCGCTCCCCCGCTGCGACTTAGCCCCGGGAGCGGTCACGGCCAAGGGCTGACCGCTTGCTGGGCACCGGGTACCGACCTCGTCCCGCTTGCCCGCGGTGCTGGCAGAGCGACGCGCTCGCTGGCTAGTAGCCCCTACTCAGCTCGGCTTAGCCTGCCGGCGCTGGCGCGGAGTTAGAGCCGGTGGCTTGGCGGATTTTCGGACAGCGGGCGCCGAGCCGGTCCCCTGGCTCTGGCGGGTACGGGCCAGCTCGGTGCGGAGCTCTTCGATGTGGGCGGCCAGGCGCTCCACCTCGGCCGCTCGCGAGCTTGCCAGTTCCGCCGCCCCTTCGGCCTTGGCCGTCTGTTTGGCCAGTTGGCCCTCGGCCCGGGCCGTCACGCTGTCGAGCTCGGCGCTGTAGCGGGCCGAGAGCATCTCGGTGACCTCTGCCCGGGC
>PMLI01000112.1 GCA_003158835.1 Acidimicrobiaceae bacterium | reverse complement strand
GCCAGGTCCTGCCAGGTCGAGTTGGGGTCTCCCGCCCACTGGCCGACATGGCGCTGGCCCCCGGCCCAGGTCGAGCGGGCCCAGACCACGGGGTGCTCGATCCCGGCGTCGCGCATCACCGAGGTGACGAAGTCGTTGTAAAGCAGGCAGTAGGCATTGTGCAGACGTTGACCGGACAGGCCGTTGTGAGCCACGATTTCAACCGGGATCTCTTCGCCGAAGTCAGTCTTGAACACGGCCGCACCTTCGCGGATGNNGCGAGCTGGCTTCCCCACCAGGCCCGCGCCTCCGGGTTGGTTATGTCTATCACTGCCACCGCCGGGTGATAGCCCCCCCAGAGATCGCCTACGTAACTCAAGCCGTCGGGCCGTTTGAGAAAGTAACCGGCCTTGTCGGCGGCGGCAAAAACCGGGCTTCCCGGACCTATATAGGGGTTGATCCATAGGCACGACCGCATACCGGCCCGGGTGATCTCAGATAGCAGCCGGGCCGGCCCCGGGTAACGCTCCGGGTCCCAACGCAGGTCGGACCAGCACCCGAAGGTCTGCCAGTAGGCATCGAGGTGGAGAACGTCGCAGGGCATGTCTTCGGCGTCGAGCCGGTCAGCGAGCGCCCGGACGTCGTCCTCGGAGGCCGGCAGGCAACCCGTCGACATCCAGGCACCGAGCGCCCAGGCCGGGGGGAGGCTCGGTCCACCAACCAGCTCTTGGTACTGCACCAGGCAAGCTCTGGGGGGGCCGAATACGAGGTAGTAGTCCAGCTCCTCGTCGGGGACGATCACCGACCAGAATGCCTGGCTCGAGCAGCAGCAGTCGAAATGGACGTTCGTGGTCGTGTCCACGAAGCAGCCGTAGCCCCGGCTCGACAACATGAAGGGCACGTTCTTGTAGCTTTGCGCGCTTTGAGCCCCCAGGGCGTCGTGGTTCCAGCAGGATACGATCTGGCCCCGCTTGTCGAAGGACGTAAAGCGCTCGCCCAGGCCCCAAAAATGCTCGTCCGGTTCGGCCACAAAGCTGTCGTGGTAAGCGAGAGCGCCCGACGCCAGGCGGGTAAAGCCCAGAGGGAGGGCCACAAGGCGGTCGTCCGGGCCCGTCGTGGCGCGGTCTTCGCCGAGGTAGAGCCCGCTCATCTCCACCGACACCCGGACCGGCTCCAGCTGGACGCGCACGGTGCGAGCACTGCCCACCACCAGCAACTCCCCGGCGTTGATGTGCACTTTCACCGGGCAGGCAGGCAAGTCCCGGGCCAGCACGAGACGCGGCTCGAACGGCGCGCCATCGGCGCGGACCTTGCAGTGCAGGGCTTCATCGCGTCCTACCAACCGCAGTTGCAGCGATACGGTCGAGCCGGCCGAGGTGGAGGCGGCCAGAAGGGCGCCCCCCGGGATCTCGCTCACAAGACGCGCCCGGGCCAGTGACTCGACCCGCCGGGGTTGGGCCGGTTCGAGTCCCGGCGCCGGGACGCAGAAATACCTCTCGTCCCGCGAACTGAGGCCGTCGAGCATGCTCGTCATGACTGGGGGGCCCTCCACGGGAGGTGGCCGGCCCTGATGCTTGTACCCATGCTCCCTACCTGACCGCTTGGAACAGCTCGCTCTTGATTTGCCCGCACAGCTGCTCGATCTCCGGCCACACCTTTCGATGGATGTCGGTGGCAACCCAGGCCAACCGCATCGCTTCGTCGACAAAGCGTACCTCGAGCAACCACCGTTGCCCACCCGGCGGGCGCAGCAAGGTCACGGCTTCAAAGCCGGGCTGGGCCGAGATCGCGGGCCGAAAGTTATTGATGAAGACACGCTCCAGGTCGTCCTCCGCGCCCGGGCCCACTTCTAGCTCGACTATCAAAACTGACATCGGGACCTCCTAAATCTCCCTCAGGAGCCAGCGCACGGCATTTTTCTGGAAGTTCCAGTAGTCAGGCTTCCATAGGGCGTCAAGGTTGTGGCCAACCGCGCTCACGACAACCCGGCCCTCGCCGTAGCTGTGCGCCCACGCCGTCGCCGACACGGTGACGGCCTTGGCCGCGCCCGAGTCCGTGTCGAAAGTAAGGCCGTCGATATTGGCCCCTCGCAACAACAGGTCACCCGGAGCACGATCGTAGATGGGGAAATGCTGCTCGTCGGTGACCATGAAGTCCTCCACGTCCTGCGTGATGGGATGGTCGCGGTTTACGACTTCCACTTTCCACGGCCGCTCCGGGGGGTGACCGTCGTAAGCACCACCCGTGATGCCCCGGTACGCGCCGGAGTAATTGGAGACGCTGAGGTTATTGTGCCAAGAAAACAGGGAGCCACCGGCCCGGACGAAGCGCTCCACGGCGGCTGCGAAACCCTCGGTCACCCAGGTGCGGGCCGGGCCGCGGGGAGGCGTGTTCATCAGAGCCGTCTCGAGCCCACCGGGGGAGCCGGGCCCGACGTAACCATCGGGGAAGACAAGCGCATCTCGGCCGAAGATGAGCAATTTCTTGCCCTCGAGCAACTTCGTGGTCGGCCCCTCCTCTACGAACCACTCGTAATTGGTCGTGTACTCATAGGCCAGGCCGAGCTGGCCGAAGAGACGGTTAAAGTTGACCCGGATGTAGTCAACGTTGTGGTACCGGTCACCGATCAAGGCGAGCACCGGCGCCGACCCACTGGCCACAGTCATAGATCCAGGCTCCTTCCCCGCCGATAGGCTCGGCGCCAATGCTAGCGGACCGGCCGGCGGGCCCGCCGTCCGGTCAGGCGTCGCCCCCCAGTTCGGGCAGCCCCAGCCTCTTCCGGTAAGACACCCACGTTTCCCGCCACACGGCGTAGTCGTTCGGCGTGAACTCTCCGTACTTACGGTCGCCCTCACCGAAAACGCCGTGCGTGAACCAGGACGCCGGGATCCCGATTTCAGGCTGGTACCTCAGGTACTGACGCCACTGGTCTATGTCGTACATGGGCCAGTTGTCGGTGTTGATCAGCCAGTCTGAGCATGACGCTGCAATCTGCCGGCGATAAGAAGCCTGCTCGACGATGTTGGGTCGCCTCAACGCCCAGTCGTTGAGGCGAAGGACGTCGGTAACGTCGGCAAAGTAGGGATGCGGGCAATGGGTCATTATCATGGCGCCCGGCTTGGCCGCCTTTGCGGCCCCATGAACCAGCGCGATATACGAGTGCAGCAGTTCGATACCTGCCTTGGGGGCCGGTCCATCTCCGGGGCGGGGAGCTTGACGTGCCGTGAAGTCCAAGAAGAACCCATCGAGGTCGTAACCCGAGGGGCTCAGAAGCCGGGCCACGTCGTCGGCCACCACCTGACGGTACTCCGCGTTGCCCGGGTCGACTGAGAGCGGGTTGCCGTCGCCGTCGCATATGCACCACTCCCGTGGCGCACCGTCCACCGACCATAGCCCCCACCAGGCAATCACGTGACGTCCTGCGGCGTGGTTCCAACGCCCAAAACCGGCCAGGTCCTCATATCTCCCGGCATCGGGGATGAGCCGGTAGCGGTCTCGCTGCCACTTGTCCGAGGTGCTGACGACACCGACCGGGATACCCTGTCCCACCAGGTGGCTGATCCATCTCATCTGGTTGGCCTGCGACTCGTAGCTCACGACGGGGTGTTCGATGAGGCTTTTCCGTCCGTTCGCCCCCATCTCGTTTTGAATGTTGCACTGCTCACCCCAGGTGCATACGAAGGTGTCGGCCCACCATTCTTCCGGTGACCGCCGAGGGCTGGGGGCGGCTCCGCTCTCCCGGAGACGACGGGCGTAGCTGGCGACGACTTCGGCCGGCGAGGACCACTCCCGCGCCGCCAGCATCAGCCGGGCCGTGCCGGGGCCCACGTGCCGCTGCCGCTCGTAGTGCACGACCACCTCGAACGTCCGATCATCCACCGGCTCATAGCTGACCGACGAGAACAGGTTTTGCCCCGAGTCAGCAGCTACGGCCACCCCGCTCCAACCCCTGTCCGCCCGGAACGGGAAGACCAGCGGCGGCGGCGTGTACATCCACTGCCGCCCAAACCGAGATCGGGACGGACCGGTGGTGTGGTCCCCATAACCAAGCCATACCGGCTGGCTCGGGTGGGCGTAGCGGATGTCCTCGCTGTTGGGGGCGGTGACAAACAGCTCGCGCAGCGGCACATCGGGACGTGCCCTGAAGGCGAGCCGGTCGACCTCGTCCCGGCTGTCCTCGCACAATACCCATTCCCGCCAGTCGCCGTTCAGTTGGGAGCTGAGGGCGCCATCGCGCCCACCTCGGCCGCCTCCCATCTTTACACCCAGGACCTCGACGCCGGGCCCACCGTCCTGCATGCTTTCCCCCTCCCAAACCTCACTGCGGCCCATCGGGTGGCGGCCTCAGGACCTCGCCGTCAGGGGCTAGAGTACCAAAGGGGGAAGTGGGCCGTGCTGACGCCGAAACAGAGGATGCTCAACGCTTATCGAGGCGTGGAGACCGACAGTATTCCCGTCGCACCGGAGTTCTGGTACTACTACCCGGCCAAGGTCTTGGGTATGAACATGGTCGAGTTCGAACGTGAGGTCCCTCACTGGTTGGCTCTCCAGGCCACTTTCAGGCGTTATGGCACGGAAGGCTGGGGCATCATCGCCCCCGAGGTGAGCGGTCCCGACACCACCACCGGATCGACCTTGGTGAAGATCTCCGAGGACCGGTACCGGGAAACGACCGTGCACCACTATCGCGGCAATGAGTTCACGAGTTCCCGCCTCTACAGTGTGAGGGACCCATCGTGGCCTGAAAAGATGTTGGCAGGCAACGAGCTCGAACTCGCCCAGTGCCTCGAGATGCAGCTATCGGCCGAGCGAGAACCCGAGTTCACCGAGGCCAACAAGGCATACACGGTCGTTGGCGAAGACTACCTGCTGGAGCTTTACCTGGGGGAACCTTTCTTCGATACGGTCGCCGGGCTGATGGGGTTCGAGCAGGCTGCGCTGTACTTCCAGGATGAGCATGAGGACAGTCTGCAAGACTACCTGGACCGGTTCGTCCAGAGCCAGCGGGAGCTCCTTCGCCGGGCGGTCGGGGCGACGCCATTCGAGTCGTACTTCATCGGCTGCTCATATTCCTGCAACTCCCTGCTCGGAGCGAGATTATGGCAGAAGTGGGACACACCCTACATCCAGGCCATGGCCACCGAGTTGCATGCGTACGGCAGACTGCTGCACATTCATTTCCATGGTCGCTCCATACGCACGGCGGCAGAGTTCGCCGACATCGGCATCGACTGTGTGTGCCCGTTCGAGCGGCCGCCGGGGGGCGATGTGGCCGGACTGGAGGGCCTGCAGAAGTTGCGCGCCCTGTTGGACGAGAAGGTGACGATGAACGGTAACGTACACACCGTCGAAACGCTCATCCGGGGCGGCCCGGCCGACGTCCGGCGCGAAGTTCAGCAAATCAAGGAAGCCTTTCAGGGTTCGCGCCGGCTGATCATCGGGACCGGCGACCAGGTCGGCCGCGAGACGCCGGAAGCCAACATCTGGGCCATGGTCGACGAAGCCCGCAGATAGCGACAACGTTGCTCAGCCGTGCTCCGCTCCGGGGGCGATCTGAAAGGGCACCGTGGGCGAATACCAGAGCCGGCCAAAGTACATCACCTTGACCAGTAGCCAGGAAGACAGCGCAACGGCGTCGCCGGGCACCTTGGCCCAGAACCGTACCGTCGTCTCCGCTCCCCGCTCGACGCGGAAGCCCTGGGACCATGGACCGGTGAAGGGCCAGGTCTCAATGGGCGAAACGAGCTGAGCCTCGCCCCACAGAGCCGAGTTCGTCCGGTTGGTGACGGCAAGTTCGAGGGTAGCGGCGCTACCGGGAGCGACGACAAGCGCCTCCGGCCTGACGCTCGCCTCGATCTCCGCCGCCGCTTGGCTCCCGGGATGACGAAAACCGCCGGCGGGCTCGAGACCAGCCAGGACGCCCCCGTCATCTGGGGCATAGGGGCCGAGAGGGTGCCAGGGCAACAAGTCAACGGTGACGACGTCTTCTTGGGGTTGGCCGGCCGTGTCGGCCACACGGGCGGCCACAAAATAGCGTCCCGGTGTGACTCGATCAGAGGCGACGAGACGCACGGGCACGTCGAGGTGGGCACCGGGCGCCAGCTCGAACGGCGCCGATGGCGGCTCGGCCCGCCATCCCTCCGGCGTGACGATTTCGAGGGTGCCGGCCTGGGTGGCGTCGGACACGTCTGATGTGATCGTGGCCAGCACGGGCACGGGCTCGTCGCCGGCTCGTGCCGCCACCCAGGAGGAGCTCAGGTGCACGCCCAGAGCCTGGTTCCCGACCGGCGCCGGGCCCTTGTTGTGGAGCCAGTAGCGGCTGAACACGGGCCGGGCGGCTTCGGCCGTGGGGGCTTCGGCCGTGGGGGCCCCGGCCGGCGGTGCCCCGACGATTGGGCGCTTCCCGCCGGCGCCGGTTGGCTCTTGTAAGGCGAGGCAGACCGTTCGGATTTCGAAGGGAGCAAAACTGAGCATGAGCTCGCCGCCCGGGCAACGCAGGGCCTCCCCGGGTTCCTCGAGCATGTTGGTGGCCGTAGCTCCCGTCATGGCCAAGCCGAGCCCGGGCCGCAGCGTGGCCTCGGCCGGCCGGCCCGCCGTCTCGTACAGGCGTACCGTGACCAGGAGCCCACTTTCGTCCCCGGTCAGGCGACCACGGGCCAAGGGGTTGCCCGCCGGCTTCAGGGCGCTGAGCAGCACCTGTCCCGGCCCCGTGTTGACCACCTGGAGCAGCGACCCCGTGGGGGCGAGCCCGTTTTCGCGGGTCGGCCCCAACCATGCCTGCAATGCCGTATTGAACTCTTGAGATTGGGCCACAAAGCCAGCGGACCTCCAGTCGCCCTCCCCGGCCACCAGAGCGTGGTCGTAAACGTGGCTCCAGTGCTCGGCCTGGAAATTCGACCCGTCGGGGGCAGCCCGGCGCGGCGGGTCGATCCAAACGCCGGCCGGAAAACCGGTGCACGAGCGCAGGAGCGATACGTGAAAGGCGCCGGCGGTGTCGACCGCGAAGCCGGGAGTGCCCCGGTTGAAGAGGGCAACCGTCCAATCGGCGGCTGCCACATGGTTTCCCGGGGCCTGGTGCCGTGGCCCTTCCAGGGACCACACCGGCTGGTTCACCACGACCCGTTCGCCCTCAACCTCTTCAGCCAGCAGGGCTACGGCGGCGGTGCTCGAGGCGGCATCCCCGCCCGCCACCAGCAGCACGGGTAAGTCACGAGGCCCGCGAAGGTCGGCGTTGGGTACCCAGACCTCGGCCAGGGGACGGCTGGGCGGTACCCAGAGCCGGGCCCAGCCCTGGGCCGCCAGCTGGCGCTCCAACTCGGCCTGAAAGGCCGGCCCGGCGCTGCGCAGGACGGCGGCGGTAAATCCGTTGTCCTGGGGCCGCCCAATGCTTATGCGGAAGTCGGGGAGGTTGGAGTCGCCCACCAGGGCCCCGTAGCGGTTGGCCCCCGGTTCGGTGCAGGTAGCCGTGACACCCTTTCTGACCAGAGCGACGAGCAAAGCACGCACTTCAGGGGAAGCGGCCGTCCCTTGAGGGGCCACGACTTCGCCCACCCCCAGTGCCCGGGCGCTTATAGGTTTCCCGGACTCACTGTCACGGAGCTGTACGGCGAGAGTCGTGCCCAAGCCGAACCACCCCTGCGCCGGAGTGTCCATCGTCCAGGGCGCCTCGGCCGCATCGGCGTCGATAAGGGCAAAGCTACGGGCGACGACGGCGTTGGCGACCTCGGCCAGTGGCGTACCTCCCTGTACCGCGGTCGGGAAACGCAAACGCAGAAGACGGTCATGCCCGGAAAAGCCATCAATGTAGGTCCGCAGCGCCACGCGGCTCGACCCGGCGAGAAGCGTAATTACCTGCGCGTACGCCGTCCCGTCCAGCTCGCCTCTCACGACAAGACGCTCGCCTAGCACCGAGCGTTCCGTCACCACCCGGGCGGGGCTGGCGGAGGAGCGGACCGGCGGCCCGGCGGCAACCAGGTGCCACGGCCCTTCGGCCATCTCGGGATGTTCCGCCATCATCCACGGGTGGCCGGGGTACTCGGGGTAAGAAGCCAGTTCATTACCCAAGCCACCGGGGGCGAGGACCTCACGCCCGTTCACACGGTCCAAGACCCGGCTCAAGCAGCCCCCCTGGGCCGGGTCAGCTTCGACCAGGTAGCGTTCGTTGCCGGCGGTGGTGCCCTCAAATGTCTCCCACCCGTGAGGGGCCTGGCTGCTTGGCTCCACCCAGTAGCAGCGGTAACCGACCGGAGGCACGGCGCTGGCCCGGAATTCCACCCGGACCGCGGACGCTGTCCCGTCGTCGTGCCAAGCCGTGGGCGTGCTGAGGGCAGGGACCTCGTGCCCGGCATCGTCAACGACGACGACGGACCGAGCACCAGGCAGGCTGAGATCAACGTCCGCGCTGACAACCTCGCTGCGGGCAAAGCCCAGCGAGTTGAACACGGTACACGCCTGCGCACCTCCTGCTAGTTCGGGTGTCCCCCTAGGCGCGTCCTGGGCGGTGTTGACGTGAGACGCAATCGCGCTCATGGCTGAGGCCCTGATCTCGCGGGCGAGTTGCCAAGCTTCCCGCCAGCCTCCCAGCAGGTCGAGGTAGACCTGGTCCGACCCGGTGCCGGTCACCCCGTCGTGGTGGGCATTGAACACAAGCTGGCGCCATGCCTTATCAGCGGCGCGGCTCGGGTAGCGATGGCCGAGGGCGAGGGCCAGGGTGGCCAATTTCTCCGCCTCCACCAGAGCCGTCTCCGCCTGGCGGTGGGCTTGTTTTATGTCGATATAGCTGACGTCCTTGCCGGTGTAGACCGGCCCCATTTCGCGGGTCTGTGGCACCGGGGCCCGGCCTGCCTCGGCCAGTCCCGAGCGGACGGCGGCGAAAAACTGCTTGGGAAGGCCGGTGACAAAGCGCGGCCAGGCATAGCGGTCCGCCCACGCCCTCGCCAGCTGGGTAACCCATTTATTGGGCGGTGTGTAGTCGGTCCCGACGGGCAGGAGGGTCACCTTGGTGGCTGAGACGGCCGCCAGGTCGCAGAACAGCGAGTAGGCCAGTTTCATCGCCTCCTCCAACGTGTTGGCTCGGTCGAGCTCCCAGCCGGCCGCGTAGTGAGTTGGCATATAGCTCGTGAGCAGGCTCTTGCCGTTGGGGGCGACCCATTCGAACTCGGTCGGGAACTGCGCCCAGGCGGTAGAGCCCGTGTGGAACTTCGGGCCGTACTGGTGGAAAGGGCCGCGAGCCCAGGAACTGGAGGTGAGGCCGCAGTCCGCCATGATGCCGGGGAACGACGGGTCGTGCGCCTCGACGTCCAGGGGCCACGCGCTTTCGGGCTGGGCACCGAGCACGTCACGCTGGAAACCCATCCCGTAGATGGCGGAGCGCACCGCTGTCTCGGCCCCGACCAGGTTGGTATTAGGCTCGTTATAGGTGCCGCCCACTATCTCCAGGCGCTCCTCGGCCAAGAGACGCTTTACCTCTTCCCGCCGTTGGGGGTAAAGGTCCCAGAACGGTTGGAGGTAGTCCACTTCCGCCAGCACGAACTTGTAGTCCGGGTCCAGGCGCGCCCGCTCCAGGTGGGCGGCGACGAGGACGAGACCGGTGTGCTCATAGCGCCGACGGTAACCCTGTGCCCAGACAAGCTCGTCCCACCCGGCTAGATGGCTGGCTTGGGTGTTCCACCAGACAGGGTCGTAGTGGAAGTGCGGCACCATGTACATGACCCAGCCGGGCTCGGCTACCACTAAATCGCCGCTGCGGCGCGCCTG
>PMLI01000037.1 GCA_003158835.1 Acidimicrobiaceae bacterium | reverse complement strand
CCGACCACGGCACCGGCAAGGGCGGTACTTGGCACCTGGCTAAGGGCACCATCACCCTTGACCCGTCCAAGCTCAAAGCCATTACCAACTCACCAAACTTCGGGACCTCCTACCCGGCAAGCTGCTCGTACGTCGGGGTAGCCAAAGGCCCGGTTGCCATCGCAAGCGGGACTGGAGCCTACGCCGGGATCACGGGCAGCCTGGCCGCAACTGAGATAATTGCAGGACAGGGGTCGCTCCTGAAGAACGGTAAGTGCAATCAGGCCAACAATGCTCCTACTGTTGTTCAGGACCTCATCATCACCGGCTCGGGGAACGTGTCCTTCAAGTAGGGGGCACAGCCCCTCGATCTTCGCCCGGGCCGCGTTAGCGATGGGAGAGGGGTTTCCCGGTACAAAGTGGT
This sequence comes from Acidimicrobiaceae bacterium, assembly GCA_003158835.1. Classification (GTDB taxonomy): domain Bacteria; phylum Actinomycetota; class Acidimicrobiia; order Acidimicrobiales; family Palsa-688; genus Fen-671. The sequence goes on along the minus strand of PMLI01000037.1, from coordinate 2,685 downwards.
GACGGTGCAGCTGGCACCGCGCACAGCCCGGGCGGTCACGTGGCCATCGGCGAGCGCCTGGCCGGCCCAATCTTCTTGGGCGCTAACGGCCAGCGCATGGGCCGCCACGGTGCTGGACGGATCGTGCGCCGGGTGGCCCGCCGTGCCGCGATCGACAAGCCGATCGGACCGCATACGCTCAGGCACGCCCAGGGTGTTGGGGGTCAGGATGTCGTCGCCGTCGGCGGCCAGACAAATGAGCGCGGCATCTATTGCATCCTCAGCCTCGCTGCGGCCCAGGAGTGCGCCGGCCTTCTTGCCCAGTTCCTCGCCGTTGGCCACTCGTGTTGGTGACAAGGGCGGCACGGGTCGTCGTTACTGCCGGGCCCCCGGACGGTGTTGCCTTGCCGCAGACCAGAAGAAACCCACGTCCGGGTGCCAGTCGACACGTTCGAGGGTCACCTCGCTCAAGCTCACGCGTCGCCCCGCCGCCTTCCAAACCAGCCGTGCAAGGGCTGTGCGGCGGCGATAGCCCGGCTCAAGCACCACACCGGAGTAATGCTCAGGGGGAGGTAGCACTTCCCCAGCGGCGCGCCGGCGCTCCAGCTCTTCCTGCCGCGCATTGATCAGTGCCATGAGCTCCTGCTCGTTGTCGAAGGCGACCACGACTTGGTGCCGCCGTTCGTGGCGCTCGGGGTCGCAAGCATAGGACTGCACGACGTAGCGGCAGATGAGGTCGTCATTGGGGTCGACGACTGCCACACGATAAGTCTTCCTCGCGGGACGAGCCGCAGTGCGACTAGTAACAAACGGGGGTTCCCAACGTGACGTGACCAGCTGGGGTGCCCACGCTCCCACCCGGGAAAGCCGTACTGCGGGGGGGGACCGTGCTCGCCGGGCACGCCGCCGTCGTACCCACCGAGTACGAGGGCGTCGAAGACGAGCTCCGGTACACCGGCGGTAGCCTCCGGTCATGACCGACGTCGAGCACGACGACCTGATCGCGGCGGCCGCCGCTGTGCTCAACCCTCAGGTTCTCGGGGACCGCAGCTCCGGCACTGTGGGGTGCGTGCTCGTCACGGCCGCCGGCAACCGCTACTCCGGCGTTTGCATCGATGTGCCGTGCAGCATGGGGTTCTGCGCCGAGCACGCCGCCATCGCGGCGATGGTCACCGCGGGCGAGTTCAGGATCGTCAGCATCGTCGCTGTGGCCCGCGACGACAAGGGTGCTCTCTGGGTGCTATCACCCTGCGGCCGCTGCCGGGAGTTCATGCACCAGGTCCACCCGGACAACCTCGACGCAAAAGTCCTCTTAGGCCCCGGGACTTCAGTACGCCTCCGAGAGCTCTTGCCGTACAGCCAACGGCGGCTTGTGTAAGGCTCCAATCAGCCACCCCGGGCACGTTATTCGGCACTGCCAATATGAGCGCACATTATGCGTCGCTTGGGCCGGTCCTTATCTCAAGTGGAGTGCCGTTGCCGCGCGTTGACGGTCAGGGTTCTCAGCGCGTCGTGCAGTGGCTGAGCCTCGACGCCGGCGAAGAACTCGCGGTTGAGGGCGCGAGCCCGGTCCGTGCAGGCGATGGCAAGCTCGTGCCCTCCCTGAGTGAGAGCAAGCACGCGCGCGCGATTGTCATCTGGATCGACCTGACGTTGCACGATACCGCGGCACTCGAGCAAACGGACGACCTGCGACGCTGTGTTGGGGTCGGTCCCGGCGTGCGCGCTATCCGCAAGCGGGTCGCCCTTGAGCACGGCGCCCAGGTCGAGGTCAATGGTCACAGCTTCCACACCTTTCCGACGCCGTCAGCACTGCTGGCGATCAGCGAGCTCGATGGGGTCCCGAGCATCAAACTCGAGCGCCTGCACGCGGTCGCGCGCGCCGCCGCGGATGGTTGGCTCAGCCGCGAGCATCTTCTCATGATGCCGGTCGCCGACGAGCTCACCAACGACGACGTCACCCGCTACGCGCTGGCGGTGCGCTACGACCTTCCGGAGCCCGCGGAACCCTCAGCTGTGCAGGCGATCACCGACTCCTGGCGGCCCTACCGCATGTGGGCAGTCGTCCTGTTGCACACCTGGTTGCGCTCCAAGGTCGGCCCCCCCCCGGCGCGCCAATCTGGCACGCCGAGGAGTGCCGGCCTCCCGGGGATGTCGCCGCCAAGGCGTGTTACGACGCCGCTTTGTCGAGCGTCAACTTGCCTGGCAGGAAGATGAGCCAACGGACTTTGTAGCGGAGTGACACGACCGCGCCGTCATCGACGGTCAAGTCGAGCGTCGCCCGCTGCACGGGGAGCAACCAGTAGAGCTTCCAGGACACCGAGACGCGGTGGCTGCCGGGCGTCACCGGCAGCGTCTGGTCGCCCCAGATCCCATTCGTTGGTACTCCGTCAAGCTCAACGACAAGCGGTTGGATCGTCACCAGGATCCACCAGATGGCTTGCTTTGCGTTGAGCCTTATGGCAGTCGACTGTGCGGACATGAGACCTCGTTTCGTCGGACGAATGCTCGGACTTGCGGCATTTGCGATGTAGCCGACTTTCTAGCAGAGGCAACTCGACGGCGGGCCAAGTCCCGCTGAGCGGCAGTGGAGGACCTGGGAAACCGGGAGGTCGAGCGGGCGTGGGTTGCCGAGAAGTTCTCGGTCAGCTTCCCCAGCGGCCACAACTCGGTCCTACGGCCGGCGTTATGCACCTGCACTGGGGT
>PMLI01000068.1 GCA_003158835.1 Acidimicrobiaceae bacterium | reverse complement strand
TGGATTCCGCCGCGGAAAGGATGCGGGCCATCAATCCGCACGTGGAGATCGTGAAGCACGAGACGGCGCTCTCGAGCGAAAACGCGCTCGACATTCTGAAGGACTACGACATTGTGGCCGACGGCACGGACAACTTTCCCACCCGCTACCTCGTCAACGACGCCTCCTTGAAGCTTGACATCCCGGTCGTACACGGCTCCATCTTCCGGTTCGAGGGTCAAGCGAGCGTGTACCTGCCCCACCAGGGCCCCTGCTATCGCTGCCAGGTCCCCGAGCCCCCTCCGGCGGACATGGCACCGTCGTGCGCGGAAGCGGGTGTGCTCGGTGTTCTCCCCGGCATCATCGGATCTCTGCAGGCCATCGAGGCCATCAAGGTCCTGCTCGGCATAGGCGAGCCCCTGGTCGGCCGGCTGCTCGCCTACGACGCCCTGGAAGGCACGTTCCGGAGCTTCCGTCTCAACCGGGACCCGGAGTGCCCGGCGTGTTCGGTGCCCAAGGAACAACTCGTGATAGCCGAGTACGACGAGCTGTGCATGCCGCACCCGCTGCGACCGCCCGCGGCCTGAGGACGGCCGGCCTGCTGTGCCTTCTGGGCCTGCCGCGCACGCGGATCCCGCACGCGCCGAGGTAGGCCTCAACGCTGTCATAATTTCGGTGGACGGGACCACGCCCAAGCTGTTGACGGTCGAGCGGCAGCCGCACGAGGACGGTTTGCCGTCCGGGCACCTCGACGACACCGTGGACCGGACGCTCGAGCAGGGTGTCAGGCGCCTTGTCGGTCGCGAGACCGGCCTCCCGGTCAGGTACTTCGAACAGCTTTACACCTTCGGTGACCGCAACCGGGTGCCGGGCGGTCGCTCCCTGGCCGTGGCCTACCTGGCCCTGGTCCGGCACCAGGGTGTACAAGGGGAGGCCAACCCGAGCTGGCGGAGCTGCTATGAGTTGTTCCCCTGGGAAGATTGGCGAGACGGCCCCCCCGCCGCGCTCGAAGGCTCGGTCGTGCCCGCCCTCGAGCGGTGGCTGGCATGCGCCCAGCCAGGTGAGCTGTCCACACGGCAGGAACGAGCCGAGCTGACTTTCGGCCTCGGCCACGCCCGGTGGGACCCGGTGCGGGTCCTTGACCGTTACGAGCTCCTGTACGAGCTGCGCCTGGTGGGCGAGGCGGCGCCCGTGGACGGCGGGCCCGGTCCCGGTCTCGGTCTGCCGCTTAGCCTTGACCACCGTCGGATCGCCGCCGCCGCCCTGGAGCGGCTCCGGGGCAAGTTGGCTTACCGGCCCGTGGTGTTCGAGGTGCTGCCGGAGACGTTCAGCCTCTCCCGGCTCCAGCAGGTCGTCGAAGCCCTGGCCGGCCAGGTCCTCCACAAGCAAAATTTCCGCCGTCTGGTCGGCTCGGCCAATCTCGTGGAACCGACGGGGGAGTGGGACCAGCGCACCGGTGGGCGTCCGGCCGAGCTCTACCGTTTTCGGCGGGAGGTCCTGCGGGAGCGTCCGGCACCGGGGTTGGGCCTGCGCCGCCTCGGCGGCCCTTGAAGCCGGCCCGGCCCGAGGCCCCCAGGACGAGCCTGTGCGTGGGCCACTTTTACGTTTTCGTCAGTCAAAGCTGACCGATCAACGTCACCATAAGCTGACGTTTTCTGGAAAAAGAACATAGGTACCTCGTTCATGGTCCCGGGTGCGGTTGCGCTCCCCGGTCCGCTATAGTTGGGGATATGCTCATCCAGAGTATAAGTTTGGCGGACAAGACGGAACGAGGCGGGCCTGGCGCCGCGGCTCCGAGGGCCCCGGTCGAGCCGTTCGATGAGACTGCCGGCTGGGGCTTCGAACGCTGGGCCCAGGAGGTGCGCCGTCTGGCCGAGACCAGGAAGGCGGTGCTGCTGGCCCACAATTACCAGGTCCCGTGGGTGCAAGATGTGGCCGATCACGTGGGTGACTCGTTGGCCCTGTCGCGCCTGGCAGCTAGCAGCGACGCCGAAGTCATCGTCTTTTGCGGCGTCCACTTCATGGCCGAGACCGCCAAGCTCCTGGCTCCCGATCGCACCGTCCTGCTGCCGGACCTGCGGGCCGGGTGTTCCCTGGCCGACACCGTCAACGCCGGCGATGTGCGCAGGTGGCGCGAGGCGAACCCGGGCGGCATGGTCGTCGCCTACGTCAACACATCGGCGGCCGTGAAGGCGGAGTCCGATATCTGCTGCACGTCTTCCAACGCCGTCGAGGTCGTCGAGTCGCTCCCGCCGGACGCCAAGATCCTTTTCCTGCCTGACATGTTCCTGGGCCAGCACGTGGTGAGGCGGACCGGGCGCCAGATCGACATCTGGATGGGCGAGTGCCACGTCCACGCGGCCATCTCGCCCGTCGAATTGCGCAAAAGGGTGGCCGATCATCCCCGCTCCGAGCTGTTCATCCACCCCGAATGCGGGTGCACGACGAGCGCCCTGTGGATGGCGGAGAGCGGCGATTTCCCCGAAGAGCGCACCCATGTGCTTTCGACGTCCGGAATGGTCAAGGCGGCCAAGGAACTGGGCGATGGTCATGCCCTCGTGGCGACCGAGACCGGCATATTGCACCAGTTGCGCAACGCCAACCCCAGGGCGACGTTCGAAGCCGTCTCCCCCCGGGCCGAGTGCCGCTACATGAAAATGACGACCCCTCGGCGGCTGCTCGATTGCTTACGCGACGGTGCCTACGTCGTCGAAGTCGACGACGCCACGGCCGAGCGCGCTCGACGGGCCGTTCAGCGAATGATCGCCATCGGCTCACCCGGCGGGGGTGAGTGAGGTGCGGGACCGCCCGGGCCTGGACGTCCTTGTAGTCGGTTCCGGGATCGCAGGCCTGTCGCTGGCGGTCGCCCTGGCGGGGCGGCGGCGCGTCACCGTCATCTCCAAAGAGAGCGGTGGGGGCGGTAGCACGATGCTGGCTCAGGGCGGCATCGCGGCTCCTATCGGGCCTGGCGACAGCAGCGCTGCCCACGCCGCCGACACCGTTTCGGCCGCCGCCGGCCTGGGTGACCCGCAGGTGGCCAAGGCCGTCATCGCTGAGGCCGCGGCCGCCGTTGAGGTCCTGGCCGACTTGGGCGTCCGTTTCGACCGCGACGCACTGGCAAAGGAGGGTGGGCACAGTTTCGCCCGGGTGGTGCACGCCCGCGGTGACGCCACCGGGGCTGAGATAACCCGAGCCTTGATGGAGGCGGCATCGCGACGAGAAGTGCCGGTCATGACGGGCCTGTTCCTGGTCGGGCTCGTGACTGTCCCCGACGGTTCCCGGGTGACCGGTGCTGTTGTGTGGGATCCGATCAGAGGAGCGCTGCGCCACCTCCGGGCGAGCACCGTGGTCCTGGCCACGGGCGGGTACGGTCAGCTGTGGGCGTCCACGACGAGCCCCCGGGCCTGCAGCGGCGACGGGCTGGCGGCGGCCATGCGGGCGGGCGCGCAGGTGGCTGATCTCGAGTTCGTGCAGTTCCATCCCACCGGCATGGACCTGGGCCGCGACCCCAGACCGCTGGCATCCGAGGCGTTGCGGGGGGCGGGGGCCCGGTTGCGCGATGCCGAGGGCGCCTACCTGCACCCCGACGGCGGTCAGAGCCATGTGAGCGACCTGTCCCGGCGCGACATCGTCAGCCGGTCCATGGCCCGCCGGATGGCGGAACTCGGTGCCGACCATTGCTACCTGGACGCGACGCCGATCGGGATGGCGCTGGAGCAGCGCTTCCCGACGTTCGTGGCGGCCTGCCGCTCGGCCGGCCTGGCGCCAGAGCGCGACTGGATCCCCGTCTCGCCCACGACCCACTACACGATGGGCGGTGTACTCACCGATGCTGAAGGCCGTACGACCCTGGAAGGGCTGATGGCCGTGGGCGAGGTGGCCTCCAGCGGCCTGCACGGCGCCAACCGCCTGGCCTCCAATTCTCTGCTCGAAGGAGCCGTAGTGGGCCGCAGGGCGGCGCACGCCATCCTGTCGTGCCGGGGACCGGTGGCGCCTAGGGCGCCGGTCCCGCTCGGTTTGGCTTTGCCTCGGCCCTTGCCCCGGCGGGGCCCCCAACCGTTGGGCCGCGATGACATCCGTGCGGCCATGCAGGCTTTCGCTGGTGTCAACCGCAGTGCCCAGGGTCTGGACGACCTGGCCGGTTACCTCGCCGCCGGCACCGCCGGCGACGATGCCGGCGACAACGCCGGTCCTGCCAACGAGGGCCCGGCGGGCTGGGAGCTCGCCAACATGGTCCTGATCGCCCGGGCCGTGGCCGCCTTGGCGTTGGCTCGTCACGAGTCGAGGGGAGCGCATTGGCGGGCTGACTACCCCGAGCCCCGGCCCGAGTGGTGTGTGCGCCAGGTCGCTCAGATCGACGCCGGCGGCGACATGGTGGTGGGCCCCATGGCGGTGGAGGGGGTGCCGCGGGCGCTGGTCAGGCCGGCCGCGGCGGCGGTTTGAGCTCCCAGTCCTTACCCGGGGACAGACCGTCCTTCCCCCCGGACAGACTGGCCTCACCGGCCGGGCACCTGGGCCCGCCCTGGGCCCAGCTGGCCGAAATCGTGGCCTGCGCCGTGGCCGAGGACCTTCCCGCCGGCGATCCCACCGGGGCGGCCGTCGGGCCCCGGCCGGCCGAGGCTTCGCTGGTCGCCCGGCAGGCGGGCACCGTCGCCGGTCTGGTGGCCGCGCAGCTGGTGCTGGACGAGGTGAGCCGCCGGCTCGGGACCGGTCCGGCCCGCGCCACGCTCTGGGTCGAGGATGGTTCTCGCGTCGGCGCCTCGGAGGTCCTCGGTGTGCTGGCGGGACCGGCCGACACGTTGCTGGCGGCCGAGCGTACGGTCCTCAACCTGGTCACGCACCTCTCCGGGGTGGCGACGATGACCGCTTCAGCCGTGGACGCCGTCGCCGGCACCGGCGCGGTCATAAGGGACACTCGCAAGACCTTGCCCGGCCTGCGGGCGGTCGAGAAGTACGCCGTTCGCTGCGGAGGCGGCTCCAACCACAGAATGAGCCTGTCGGACGCCATTTTGGTGAAGGACAATCACGTCGCCGCCTTGGGCGGCGTGCGGGGCGCGATCGAGGCGGCGAGGCGCCGGACAGGAACCGCGGGCGGGCCGGATCTCGCTCTGGAGGTCGAGGTGGACGACCTGGCCCAGCTGGACGAGGCATTGGCGGCGGGGGCCGGACTGGTGCTGGTCGACAACCTGTCCCTTCAAGACACGGCCGAGGCCGTCCGCCGTGCGAACAGTCACGGCGCCGAAGTAGAGGCGTCAGGCGGCCTGAAGCTCGACAACGTCAGGGCCGTTGCCGCCAGCGGTGTCAAGTACCTGGCTATCGGCGCCCTCACCCATTCGGCGCCGGCACTCGACATCGGCCTCGATTGGCGCATGTAGCCCGACGGTACGCGGCGGGGCGGGCGCCGTTCCCGGACGGCCCTACGACGGGGAGCTGTCCGAGGCCTTGATCACGGCGATGACATCGCCGCTGCCGACCGACTGGCCGGCCTTCACGCGTACCTCGGTGACCGTGCCGGCCAGTTCGGAGACGATGTTGTTTTCCATCTTCATGGCTTCCAGCACACACACAGCCTGCCCCGCTCCTACCGTGTCACCCGGCTTGACGAGGACCTTTACGACTGTGCCCTGCATGGGGACGGTAACGGTAATGGTGCCGCCCGAGCCGCCCGGGGCCGCCGCCGCTCCCGCGCCGCGGCCTGAGGCGCGGCCCTGAGCAAGCCCCGATCTCCGGGCACCTGCCCGCCCGGGGAGGTCCGGGACGGTCGGGGCCCACACACTGACTTCGTAGCGCCGGCCTTGCACCTCGACCTGGACATCTCTGCGCTCCTCGCCGGCCGCAACCCCGGGCGGGGGGACGGGGGCAATGGAGGAGAGGTCGACGCTTTGCGCCAGCCACGTGGTCGAGTGCGTCACCGAAATGAAATCCGGGTGGTCCAGTACGGCCAGGTGGGCCGGCACTGTCGTGGCGACGCCGTCTACCTCGGTTTCGGAAAGAGCGCGTACCAGCCGACGCCGGGCGCTGTCGCGGTCAGGGCCCCAGGCCACGACCTTGGCCAGCAGGTTGTCGTAGTGCTGGTCGACGAAGTCACCGGCCTCGTAGCCGGAGTCGGTACGCACCCAGGGCCCGGCGGGGGCACGCAGGCGCGTGATGCGCCCGGGTGTGGGCACGAAGCCGCCTCCCGACGGGTCTTCGGCGTTGATGCGGGCTTCGATGGCGTGCCCGCGCCACGTGACGTCGTCCTGTGAGAACGGGAGCGGCTGCCCGCCGGCGACAAGGAACTGTAGAGCCACCACGTCGAGCCCCGTGACCATCTCGGTCACCGGGTGCTCCACCTGCANNGTTCATCTCCAGGAAGTAAAACTCGCCGTCCTGGTAGATGAGCTCGATGGTCCCGGCGTTCACGTACCCGCAGGCGCGGGCCAGTCGCACGGCGGCTTCCCCCATGGCGGCGGCGACGGGGCCGGGCAGGTCGGGGGCAGGAGCCTCCTCCACCAGCTTTTGGTGGCGTCGTTGCACCGAGCAGTCGCGCGTGCCTAGGTGGACCACGTTGCCATGGCTGTCGCCGAAGACCTGGACCTCTATGTGACGTGGCCAGGGAAGGTACTTCTCCAGGTAGCAATCCGGTTGTCCGAACG
>PMLI01000450.1 GCA_003158835.1 Acidimicrobiaceae bacterium | reverse complement strand
ACCCACGGATGTGTCAGGAGAGCCATAATTAGCCCGCGGAGCGTGGACTGGCTCCAACAAGCGAAGGAGCGCGTACGCTGCGATTGTGGCGGCATCGACGACCGCCCCGGTCTGGATCATCGTGGCGAGTTCGACGTCAGTCAGGAAAGGTGGACCATGTGCCGCTCGGTGTGCTCCCTGTTGGGCTGGCTAACGACGAGGCCAGTGGCGAGGAAGACGTCGAAGCCCGGAGAGCAGAACCGGTACGTTACCCCCTCGCCGCGCAGGTCGCTGAAGCCGGCAGCGCGACCGAAGATTGCAAGAGCAAGGGCCTCGCTTGGGCCTTGTATGTCGGCGCCGTCGCCGTATGATCCAGTCCTGGTCGGTGGCCCGGACGCGGAGCCCGCTCGTGCGGCCGTTTGGCACGAAGCCGCGCCACGCCGTCGGCGACGTGAGGAAGCTGAGCACGACCTTCCGCGTGGTGAGCGGCGCCGAGACGTCGAGGCCGAGCGGCCGTGCCACGTCTCGTGTGTGGACCGAGATGTCCGTCAGCGGGGCCGTCGGCTCGTTGCCGGGCGGTGTGAAATGACTTTCGGCGTTCTTACGCAGGATCGCCGCAGCCAGCGTAAGGAGGCCCTGCCCGCAAAGATATTTGAGTATCCATGGAGCCCCCGGGCCAGTGCGGCCGCTTTTCGGGAAATGATGTGGGTCTCGAGAGGCGTGGGTGCAGGGTAGAGCGCCCGCTCGGGACGCGGTCCCGAGTTGCAAGGTCCTAGGCAGCCGGCGAGGGTCACAGTGTCGCCGAGGCCATTATGCGCTCACATTCTGTACGGCCGTCGTTATGGCTTCTGACCAGCCATAACGCCTACTATGCGCTTGTCAAGCGAGTGATCGGCTCCGGCGGAAAAATGCGCAGAAGGCCCAGTTCTGTCGCCACCGGTCTGCTGAAGGCCCATAGCCGGCAGGGTAAGCAGCGAAAGCGGCTGGCCCCACTTCCGGGCGGTGCAATGCCAAACTTCACAACGGGTAGTACCGGTGGTGCTACTGCGTAGCCATGGGTGTCGTCAAGCGGTCTGTGTTATCGACTCCGACGTTGCTGCGGCCGCAGAAGAGGCTGCTGCCGCCGACGGGGTGTCCTTCAGCGCCTGGCTCTCAGGAGCTGCCCAGCGTCAACTCCGGGTGCGGGACGGCCTACGCGGTGTCAGCGACTGGGAAGCAGAGGCCGGTGCCCTCACGCCTGAGGAAAGAGCAGCGGGCGAGGCGTTGCTCGACCAGCTGCTTGGCGGTGCCGAAGCTCGCCAGGCCCGGAGCGCGTGAGCGCGAAGGGCCTTACCTACGACACCGGTGCTCTGGTCGCAGCCGAGCGGGACGACCGGCTTGTATGGTCCCTCCATCGCGCTGCCCTGGCACGGGGCCTTTCCCCGACCGTCCCAGTTGGGGTGTTGGCCGAGGGCTGGCGTGGTGGCCCACAGCCAACATTGTCCAGGTTCTTGAAGGGCTATCACGTAGAGGACCTCTCCGAAGCCAGCGCGCGAGCCGTCGGCGCGCTCGCAGCGCGCGCCCAGCACGACGACATCGTTGACGTGTCCGTGGTCGAAGGCGCTGTACAGCGCCGTCACGCCGTTGTCACCTCTAATCCGACTCACATACGCAAGGTGGTCTTTGTGGCTGGCGCCGACCTTGCCATCTACGCAGTTTGAGTACCAAGGGCTCACACGAGCGGATAGCGACGGGCGCCTCGCACCCTGACCTGGAGGCGATGGCCCGCTGCTGCCTGCGAAAGCACCGTCCTTTACCTGGCCGACATTGCGCCAGGGACCAGACGAGCGACTACGCCCGGCTGCTCAAGCTGGGGCAGGTGGGCCATCCCCGCCAGGGCCCGGTGCTGGCTGTCAGGCAAGCGGTCGACCATTTCGCGGCTTCGGCTCACAAGAAAGGGCACGTCGAGCTCGCCGCACGCGACCATAGTCGGTGTACGCACCTCCGCGAGCCGGCTCCAAGCGTCGACGCCGCTCGACCCTGAACCCTCGGGCACGTCGTTGGCCAGGATGACAGCGTTCATGTCAAGCATCAAGGCCCTGGGCTCACCAGCCACCCGACCCTCTCGCTCGCCGGGGCCGTCCCGGCGCGGGTTCTGGCCGGCGCTGCGGCAGTGGCCCTGTACTGGGACGGTCAGTGGGTCGACGCCGACTGCATGGCGATGCTTGCGAGGGACTGGCGCCTACAAGTGCGGCACCGGCCCGGTTACAGGCGGGGCGGGGGAGGTTGGGCACGGCGCTGCCCCGGTACCCGCCGCCAGCTCACGGGCAGGTCGCCGCTCGGTTTGGGCGCCCCCGGCGGGGGGGGGGGCGGTAATGGCGGCGGCGAGAGGGGCGCCCGGTTGGGGCTGCCACTGGCGGTAGTGCCTGTGGTGATCGGCGACAGGCCCGGTGGCCGAGCCCTTCCGGCCTCCCAAAAAGGTGGGTACCCCCACCACGGGGTGAGGGCGACGAGCTGGGGCGGGCGGGCGCCGGCGATGACCAGGGCGGTCCCGGAGGCCAGGCTGTGGACCTGGTCGACGGGCAGACGTTCCTGGCGCCGGGTCGAGTAGGTCGTGCTGGTCGAGGGCCGCGCTGACCACCAGGCCGACCTATTGACCGAACGGACGGCGACGTCGGTCTGGCCCGCCAAGCGCGACACGGCATCGAGCGTGCGCAGGTCGCCGATGCCAGGGAGGAGGACCTTGGCGCCGAACAGGGAGAAGAAACCGTCGGCGGCCGGGCCCCACCGGGACCGGGCCTGGGACAGGTCCTGCAGGCAAGCCAGCGTAAGGAGGCCCTGGCCACCGCCCTCGCTCACCATGGCGGGCAGGTCGGGCAGAGGGGCGATGTTCGCTACCTCGTCCAACACGAGCGCGACAGGGAGGCGCAGGGCGGCCGAGGCGGCCGCCCCGTACGTGGCGGCGCGCACCTGTTCTAGGAAGGCGACCAGGACGGGCGCCGTCAAGGCCTGGTAGCGGGCGGGGGCGCAGACGTAAATCGTGTCGCCGCCCGAGGCGAAGCGAGCCGGGTCGAAGTCGGCGTTGTCGGCCAGCCCGAGCGCCCGTGTCGAACGGTACGCCGCCAGGGCCCCCGCCGTCGTCGAGAAGATCCCGCTCCTTTCCCGGTCCTCGGTGGCGGCGATGCCGGCCAGCACGTCGATGGCCACGGTGGTGCCATCGCCGCCGTGGCCCAGCAGGGCCATGGGTGTGTGCAGGTCATGGCGCAGCGCCCAGGACAGGACTTGGCGCATCCCCTGGCCAGAGATGGCAGCGGCGTGCAGCATCGGGGCCAGGAGCGCCTCAGCCCGCTCGGTCCAATGGGCGCTCTCGCCGTAGGAACCATGGGGCCGGGCGGCGGCGGTCATCACCCGGGCTGTAACCAGAGCCTCTTCCCAGGAAATCGAGGCGTTGACGGGGGACCAGCGCAGCGGTTGGGCTCCCGGCGGTGGCTCGATGGTCCCGGTCGGATCCAGGAGCCAGCACCGCCCGAGCTGCGAGCGGCTGGCCAGGGTGGCCTGCAACACGTCGGTCTTGGTCGAGGTGACCAGGACCGGGCCCGGGGCGGCCAGCACGTTGGGTACCACGAGCGTGGAGGTCTTGCCAGAGCGAGGAGGGCCGAGGACGAGCATCGCTTGTTGGGGGCCGGCCCATATGAGCCGGCGGCCGTCCGTGCCTATGTAGAGCTCCGGGCCGTTGACCGCCAGGTTGGTCCGCATCTGGGCGAGGCTGATCCCGGGTACCCAGGGAGCAGATGGCGGCCACATTGTTTCATGCTATTTCATAGCGACCAGTGGTGCGCCAAGGGCCGATGGAGACGGCGTGTGCTGTCAGGTTGAAGCGCTCAGTGTCCCTGGTTGACCGCTGCGCAGTAGCCGGCGAGGCGTTCGAGGATCTGCTGCGCGGTCTTGTGCCACACGACACGAAGGGCTTGGGGCCCTCGTTCCAGACGGCTGCCCAGGCCTTGATGTCAGCGGCAAGCTCTTTTACGCTGCAATGGGCTGAGCGCTTGAGCTTTTTGGTCGTAAGAGCAGAGGACTACCGCTCGACCATGTTCATCCACGAGCCGTAGGTTGACACGTGACGTCGTCGCCGACGGTGCGGGCCGCCCCCGGCCGAGGGGCGTCGCTCAGCCCTTCCAGGCGCTCGCCAGCAAAGCGGCGCCGCTATTTGGACACCGTGACGGGGTGCACTTTTAGCTCGGCGGCGACGTCTTGGTCCGTGCGCCCTTCGGCCGACGCCAGGACGATCCGGGACCGCAGCGCCAGCACCTGGGCTGAGCTGGGGCGACGGGCCCAGCGCTGCAGCTTTCCGCGTTCGTTGTCGGTCAGGTTTATCCGGGCTGTTGGACGGCCAAAGCGTGCCATGCAGGGCTCCTTCTGTCAGGGTTCTACATGGCAGAACGCGCCCAAGCAAGGGTTAATTCCCTCTTCGACTACTTTTTGAGTGGAACAGCCTGACAGGACATCAGTGGAACAGCCTGACAGGACATCAGGAGCCGCCTATCGCCATGACAAAACCCAAGTAACTGGGCCTCGTCAACGCTCATCGTGGTGGCCGCGGACGAGGCGCAGGAGAGCACGTACCCAGGTGGGGCCAAATCAGGCTGTCACAGTGGGGCCAGTGCTCTCATATGGCCACGACCGTCCCGGTGGCATCGCGGCGCCCGCGCGCCATGGCTGCGGTGTCGAAAATGGTGGCGTAGTGCCCGGACGCAGCCAGCGCTATCGCCCCGCCAGTCCCGCCCCTGTAGCCGACCTCGTCCATGGCCGCCGCCAGGGCGTCGCCGAGGCTGAGGCCGGAACGGAGGGCCCAGTCGGCCCGGTGAGCAAACCCGGCCAGGATGAACGCCTCTCCCGCTCCGGTGGCCGAGATAGCCG
>PMLI01000078.1 GCA_003158835.1 Acidimicrobiaceae bacterium | reverse complement strand
CTCGTCGCCGCTGAGGTGCCAAAGGCCGCGGACCGACCGTCCGGGCTCGAGCGCCGTAACCTCGTCCACGAACAGGAAAGGGGGGCGGTGGGGGAGGATCTCGGAGGGGTTGGGCAGCACCGGGGCAGCACCGTCCGCGGTCCCCGTCAATGCCCCATCCCCAGGCCGCCATCGACCGGCAAGACGGCGCCCGTCACGTAGCCGGCATCGTCCGAGGCCAGCCAGCGCACGAGGGCGGCGACCTCCCCCGGGCCGCCGAAGCGCTTCAGGGGTACCTGGCCCAGGATTTCGCGGCGCCGGGCCTCGCTCAACGCCGCCGTCATGTCGGTCTCGATGAAGCCGGGCGCCACCACGTTCACGGTTATGTTGCGGCCACCGATCTCCCGGGCCAGGCTGCGCCCAAAACCGATCAGGCCGGCTTTGGAAGCGGCGTAGTTCGCCTGTCCGGGCGCGCCGGAGAGAGCGACAACCGACGAGATCAGGATGATCCGGCCCTTGCGGGCCCGCAGCATTTTCGGCAGGGCGCGGCGCACGACCCGGAAGGCGCCCACGAGGTTGGTGTCGAGCACTCGCCCGAACGAGCCCTCGTCCATCTGCAGCAGGAGCCTGTCGTCGTTGGTACCGGCGTTGGCGACCAGCACCTCGATAGCGCCCAGCTCGGACTCGACGGCGTCCACGGCTTGGTNNTCGGTCACGTCGCAGGCAACGGTGAAGAGGCCTGCGACCGGGCCGGTACGGGCGGTCACGGCCACGCGGTCCCCGGCGGCCGCGAAGGCCCCGGCAATGGCCCGGCCGATACCGCGGTTGCCCCCCGTCACCAGGACAACGCGCCCCGCGCTCCCTGCCACCGCGGTGGTGCTCGTCCCGACCGGGCCGGTGGGACCGGCTGCCTCGTCCGGCATCTATACCCCCACGGCGTGGAACCCGCCGTCGACGTGCACGATCTCGCCGGTCGTGGCCGGGAACCAGTCCGACAGCAGGGCAACGCACGCCTTGGCCACCGCGCTCGAGTCGTTGATGTCCCAGCCCAGCGGAGCCCGTTCGCCCCAGACGTCGTCAAGTTGCGAGATCCCCGGGATGGCCCGGGCCGCGACGGTCCGGACCGGGCCGGCGGCCACCAGGTTGACCCGCACCTGGTGCGGGCCCAGGTCTCTGGCCAGGTACCGGGCCGTGGACTCGAGTGCCGCCTTGGCGACGCCCATCCAGTCATAGCCCGGCCAGGCGACGGCGGCATCGAAGTCGAGGCCCACGATCGAGCCTCCCCCGGCCGCCTTCAGCAAGGGCAAGAGACCGGCCGAAATAGACTTGAGGGAGTAGGCCGAGATCTCCAAGGTCAAACGCACGTCTTCCCAGGGGGCGTCGAGGAAACCCCCGCCCAGGCACGACTGGGGGGCAAACCCGATCGAGTGGAGCACGCCGTCCACGGCACCCCAGCGTTGCTGCAAGTCGGCGACTATCGCGGCCAGGTGCTCGGGGACGGTGACGTCCAGCTCGAGCACGTCAGGCGGCACCGGCAGGTGCTTTGCCACCCTCTTGGTGAGGGAAAGCCCCCGCCCGAAGTTGGTGAGCACTATCTCGGCACCCTCCCGCTGAGCCAGCTCTGCCACTCCGAAGGCGATCGAGTCGTCGGTGAGCACGCCCGTGACCAAGAGCCGTTTGCCTTGTAGAAGCGACATGGAAGGAAACGTTACTGGCCGCTCCGGATCCCTGCCCGTGCGGCACGCGGCCGGGAAGATCCCCACCCCCCCGACCTCTCGGCTAGCCTCTGTCCCGATGGAGGGCAAAGAGATGGGCCGTGAAGAGGCTTTCACAACCTTTCAGGGCTGCGTGGCCGAAGTTTTGGACATAGACCCGGCGCAAGTGACGCCTGAGGCGCGCTGGGCCGAGGACCTGGACGCCGACAGCCTGGCCGTAGTGGAGATCACCCTGGCGCTAAACGACGCCTTTTCTATCCGGCTGCCCGACGTCGACCCCAGCAAGTTGAGCACCGTCGGCCAGGCATTTGAGATCGTGGCCGAACTGGTCGGCGTCTGAGCCTCGGCTGAGGGCCGCCGCGCCCACCTCGGCGGGTTCCCGTCACCCCTCGGTGGCAGAGTGACGGCGATATGCGAGTACCTGGGAGGCCCGGCGGGGCGGTCACGAGCCCGAGGCTCTGCACCGCCTGCGGCCAGCCCGCTTCCCGGGTGACCAGCCCGGGCCCTGGTGCCCTTGCCGCGCCACGTGGCTGTCGCAACTCGTGGTGTGCCATGGCGGGGCGCCCGATCGAGGCGATCTACGCCGTGGGCAACTACGAGGGCGCCTTGAGAAGGGCCATCGTCTCGTACAAGTACGGGGGAGACCTGCGCTGGGCGAGGACCTTCGGGACGCTTCTGCATGGTTTCTTGCGACGGCACTCGACGTGGTTCGAGGAGTGCGGGGTGGTCTGCCCGGTCCCCACGTTCTTGGGCCCGGGGGCCCACCGATCGTGGGGTCACGTGGAGCTCATGTGCGCGGAGCTGGCCTGGTTGGCCGGCGCCGAGTGGCCGGTCGAAAACCTTGTCGCCAAAGTGGCCGAGACCGAGCCAATGAGCGCGAAAGCACGGCCGGCACGCAGCCGGATAGCCAGACAGCTCGCGTACGGGGCGTTCGTGGTCCCGGTCCCGGCCCATGTGGACGGTAGGCGGGTCCTCGTGATCGACGACGTGTGTGCTTCCGGCCAGACGCTGCTCTCGACGGCCCGGGCCTTGCGCCGGGCGGGAGCGGTGGAGGTCAGCGGCCTGGTCCTGGCCAGGGCCCGCTGGCGCCCCTGAGACCCTCGTTCGTCGTGAGGACCGCCGGTGACTAGTCTCGGAGCATGCCCGAAAACCTCGTCGAACTGGTCGTCTCGGAAGTGCGGGCGGCCGTTCCCATGAGCCCGGGGCAGGAGGCCGGCCTGGCCGTCCTGGCCGAGCCGGACGAGCCTTTTCGCTGCCTGTACATCTATATCGGCCAAGCTGAGGCTCGTGCCATCCAGGCCGGCCAGCGTGGCGTGCAACCGCCCCGGCCTTCCACCTGGGACCTGTTCCTGTCCGTCGTCGACCTGCTTGGC
Source organism: Acidimicrobiaceae bacterium (assembly GCA_003158835.1). GTDB lineage: Bacteria > Actinomycetota > Acidimicrobiia > Acidimicrobiales > Palsa-688 > Fen-671. The sequence goes on along the minus strand of PMLI01000078.1, from coordinate 7,184 downwards.
GGGAAGCTGGGCAAGGCGGTCATAAACGGTGTCGAGGAGTCGAGGCACTTTTTCGCCTCCCTCGAGGTGGTCAAGGCAGACCAGGTCGAACTGCTCCCGTGCCGCCCCTCGGACGCTATAGCCCTCGTCGTCCGCTCCCCGGGGGCGTCCTTGTACGCCACCGAGGAGGTCATGGCAGCCGCCGGACGCCTGCCGGAGGCACCGGCGGCTACCTAGGCGGCTACCTAGTAGAGGGGCGCTCCTCGGAGGCCCAGTCGAGGGTGGTTCCCGGCGGCCGGGTGGTACTCGTGGTCCTCCGGTTCGCAGGCATTCTCCCGCGCTGTAATAGTTGTGGAAATGGCTGAGCCTGATGCGAGTGGACCTTCGCCGCCGGCATGGCCTGTGGCTGCACCGCCCGGATGGCCGTTGCCTCAGGGCTGGTCCCCGCCTCCGCCGGCCGGCCCATCCCCGCCCCCGCCCCCGCCCCCAGGCTGGGCCCAGCCCGCGCCCGGGATCTGGTCCGGTTCGCCGCCCGCCTGGGCCCAGCCTGCGCCGGGGGCCCCGCCCAGCCCACCGCCACGGGCCGGCGCCGGCGGCACCTTTGCCCAGCCCCCCAGGCTGAAGGGGGGCAATGCCCGCACGGGACCGTTGCCGCTTCACCCCATGAGCTTCGGCGACATCATCGACGGTGTCTTCAGGCTGCTACGTGCCAACGCCCGGGCTCTGGCACCGCTGCTCCTGGCCCTGGCGGTGCCGTTCGAGGTGATGAGCGCCTACGCCACCCGCAACTCGGCGGGACTGGGCCAGCTGTTGTCCGGACTTACCGATTTGCAAAACCAGCAGGTCTCGTTGTCGACGACGGACGTGGTGCTGGCCGCGGTCGCCCAGCTGGGGATCTTCGTCATGACGCCGGTGGTGGCCGGCGCCGTCTGCAGGACTGTTGCGATCTCCTATATCGGTGAGCAGCCGGGCACCCGACAGGTGGCCAGGCTGGGTGCTCGCCGGTTCGTAGCTCTGGTGGTCGCCAGCCTGGCTGTCCATGCCTTGGAGGTGCTGGGGGCAGTGCTGTGCCTGTTGCCCGGGCTTGTCGTAATGGCCCTCTTCGTCCTTACCGCCCCCGCCATCGTCCTCGAAGGGTTGGGGCCGGTGGCCGGCATGCGCCGCAGCTGGAGACTGGTCAAGAGACGGTTCTGGCCCGTGCTCGGCACGGCGCTACTGGGCGGTTTCATGGCCAGTCTGGCCGTTGACCTCGTCGCGGTGCTGCCCGACGCCCTGGCCGCGCTGGCCTCCCCTCACGTGCGTGCCGTTATTGACGCCGTCGTCGGCACCTTCAGCGAGGCCTTCGAGTGGGCGCTTGTCACCATGCTGGCGACTCTTCTCTACTTCGATCAACGCATCCGCCAGGAGGGCCTCGACCTGGAGGTGATGGCTGCGCGCGCCCGCTGACCCGGCCGTGCTCACCACCGCGGCGGCCCGGTGGCGCTTTCCCGTACCGGGCCGGAGCTCGGCATCTTTGCGCACTACGGTCTCGGGGATCCTGGCCCAGCCCCAGTTCCACCCGGGGCCCAGCCCGTGGCAGAGACTTGCCAACTGGCTTCACGCACACCTTCACCTTCCGTCCGTCCACTTGCCCAGCGTCTACGGCAGTGCGTGGGAAAGCTATGTGGTCCTCGCCGTGCTCTTTGCGGGCGTGGTAGCGGCGCTCGTGACCGCCACCCGGCGCGGGCTTTTTCAGCGGTTGCGCCACCCGGTTGCCTCCCCGGGAGTGGTGGTGAGCGATGAGGGCGAGGTACTGAGCCCGGCGGCGTGGCGGGAACGAGCGGACCGGTTGGCGGCTGGGGGCCGTTTCCGGGAGGCGCTCCGGTGCCGCTACTGCGCCCTGATCGCCGAACTGGCCCGAATTGGCCTGCTGGATGAGGTGCCCGGGAGGACCAGTGGTGACTACGAGAGGCTGGTGAGGTCCTTGCTGCCAGAGGTGGCGCAGCAGTTCGCCTCCGTGACGGCGCGGTTCGAGACCTGCTGGTACGGCCAGGAGCCGTCCAGCGCCGACGAACAGGGGCTCTTCGATCAGGCGGCCCGGTTGATATTGCGAGAGGTGCAGGTGCCCCTCCGAGTGGGGGACGCACCATGAGGTCCCGGCCCGGGCGTCGCCGGGCCGGCTGGGCGGCATTGGGGGCGGTCGTCGTGGTCGGTCTGTTCTGGTTGGTGGCTGCGCCAGCAACGTCGAGTGGTGCGCCCTACGACCCGTCCTCTGTCGCTCCTGACGGGGCCAAAGCCCTTGCCATCTTGCTCGAGCGCCTGGGGGCGCGGCTCGTTACGTCGGGAGCCCTGCCCCCGATCGGCAAGGGTGTAGCCCTGGTACTGGACGACCGGCTCGACGACGCGGCCCGGGCTCAGGTAACGCGCTGGGCCCAGCGCGGCGGCACCCTGATCGTCGCCGACCCTTCCTCGCCCCTCGAGGGTGCGGCCTTGGCGCAGGGTTTGCCCGACCAGGTGGCGCCCGCCCCGGCAGTGCTGGAGCCGGGCTGCCGGGCGCCATGGGCCCGGGGAGCCCACCTTGTTGCCACCGCCGGCGACGGTCTGCTCGAGGTGCCGAAAGGGGCCTACCCGTGCTTTCCTGCGGGTCACGACGCTTTTGCCATCGCCCGCGACGAGGGGGCAGGCGTCGTCGTGTCGTTCGGCGGAGCCGACATGTGGTCCAACGGCTACCTGGCTGACGATGACAACGCCCTACTGGCTGCGAACCTGCTCGCTCCGGGCCGGGGTTACGTGGTGAGCTGGCTCCTGGCGCCCAGAGTGGGCGGGGGTACGGCAACGCTGTGGAGCTTGGTGCCGAGCCGCGTGAAGGGATGCCTCGCCGGCCTGGCGGCGGCGCTCCTGGTGGCGTGCCTGTGGCAAGCGAAGCGTCTGGGCCGGCCCGTGCTCGAAGACCCACTGGTGCCGGTGCCGGGCTCCGAACTTGTGGTGGCAACGGGCCGGCTCCTGGCCAGGAACGGCCGCAGCCAGGAGACGGCGGCGCTCCTGCGGGACGATCTTTGCGGCCAGTTACGGTCGCGCTTCGGGCAAGCCGCCGGCACCGAGCCCGCTACCGTAGCCCAGGTGGCCGCCATGCATGTCAGACTGCCGCGCCAGGAGGTAGTAGACGCTCTTTGCGGGCCACCCCCGGTGGGCGAGGAACAGCTCCTGGTACTGGCCCGGACGTTGCAGCAGATTCGGGAAGAGGTGCTCAGTGGAAGGACCGCCACAGGTTGACCCATGGCCGCCCGGCCCGCCCGGCCCGTCCCCAGCCCAGTCGCGGGCGGGAGTGCCCGGCTCCGGGCCGGTGAGCCCGCGGGACGCCGTCACTGCCGTCCGGGGAGAGATGGCCAAGGTTGTTGTCGGCCAGGACGCGGCGGTGAGCGGCTTGATAGCCGCCCTCCTGGTACCAGGGCACGTCCTGCTTGAGGGGGTGCCGGGCGTGGCCAAGACCCTCTTGGCCCGGGCTCTGGCCGCCTCCCTCGACCTGCGGTTCACCCGGGTTCAGTTCACCCCCGACTTGATGCCCTCCGACATCACCGGCCAGAGCATCTACGAGCACTCGACGGCCGCGTTCCGGTTCCGGGAGGGCCCTGTGTTCACCAACGTGTTCTTGGCCGACGAGCTCAACCGCACGCCTCCCAAGACTCAGGCCGCGCTCCTCGAAGCCATGGAAGAGCGCCAAGTCAGCGTGGACGGCGAGGCACGGCCGCTCCCCGTCCCTTTCATCGTGCTCGCCACTCAGAACCCGGTCGAGTACGAAGGCACCTACCCGCTGCCCGAAGCTCAGCTCGACCGCTTTCTGTTCAACACCGTGCTCGACTACCTCACGGCCGATGAAGAGNNCGAAGCTCAGCTCGACCGCTTTCTTTTCAAGCTCACTGTTCCTTACCCGTCCGAGGCGGCGGAGCGGGAAGTCCTGGCCAGGACGGACGCGGGGCTGGATCCTCACGACCTGCGCGCTTCGGGAGTGGGGGCGGTGGCCAATGCCGATGTTCTCGCCTCGGCCCGGCGAGAGGCGGCGGGAGTCAGGGTCGACCCGGTTGTCCAGGCGTACATAGTGAGCCTGGTGCGTGCCACACGCCAGGCTCCCTCGGTGTCGTTGGGGGTCTCGACCCGAGGAGCCACGATGCTCCTTAAGGCGGCCAAGGCCTGGGCGTGGCTGTCGGGGCGCAGCTTCGTCACTCCCGACGAGGTCCAGGCGGTGGCCCGGCCGACCTTGCGGCACCGCGTCAGGATCCGGCCCGAAGCCGAGCTCGAGGGCGTGACCGCCGACGCCGTCATCGACGGCGTCCTGGCGGGCGTGCCCGTCCCTCGTTGAGGCGTGGCTGTGACCATCGGGCATCAGGACCACCGGCGGGCCTGGGGGCGGCCGGCCTTGACGGGCCGGGCGGCGCTGGTCGTCGCCGGCGCCGGCCTGTTGTTGCTCCTGTGGCCTTTCGGCGCCGCTCTGGGAGCGGCCGTGGCGACGGCTACGGTCGTCGCCGTCCTGGCCGCCGACCTGCTGCTGGCCCCTAGGCCGGCGGCAATCGGGGTGGCCCGCNNAGGGCACAAGCCCGGCCCAAGGTCCCTGGTGGTCCGGATCGCGGACGAGCTGGCCCCGTCGCTGGGAGCGTCGGCCCGTCGGGCACGGGTGCGCGTACCACCGGGCCGGAGCGTCACCCTGAAGGCTTCTCTGGCCCCTACCCGCCGGGGCCGGTTCACTCCCAGCGAGCTCGTCGTGAGGGTTGAAGGCCCGCTCGGGCTCATGGCCCGCCAAGCGCGGCGGGCCCTGCCCGGGGAATTTCGGGTGTACCCCAGCTTCGGTTCGCGCCGACAAGCCGACCTCCGTATCGAACGGTCGATGATCCTGGAGGTGGGGTTACGCAGCGCTCGCGTCCGGGGCGGCGGCACCGAATTCGAGCAGCTGCGGGAGTACGGGGTCGACGACGACAGCCGGCGCATCGACTGGGCGGCCACGGCCCGCACCGATCGTCCCATCGTGAGGACTTACCGCGCCGAGCGCAACCAGAGGGTCGTATGCCTCCTCGACAACGGGCGCACCATGGCCGGGCAGGTCGAAGGGGTGGCCCGGGTGGAGCATGCCATAGACGCCGTGATGATGCTGACCTCGGTGGCGGCCCGTATGGGGGACATGCCCGGCCTCGTTGCCTTCGACTATGCCGTCCGGGCCGTGGTACCGCCCCGGTCAGGCCACGGCCAGCTGGCGGCGGTCACCGAGGCGCTCTACAACCTGGCGCCACAGCTCTCCCAGAGCGACTACCGGGGGGCTTTTGCCGAGGTGCTGGCCCGTTTCCAGCGCCGGGCCCTGCTGTGCCTGGCGACTGAGCTGGACGAGGCTCTCGTCGACACCCTCCTGCCGTCACTTTCTTTGATCGCCCGGACGCACCTCCTGGTGGTCGCGGCCGTACGGGACCCGGCGGTGGTGCGCTGGGCGAGCGAGCCTCCGCTGGACATAGAAGGCGCTTACCGCTCGGCCGCCGCCATATCGGCTCTCGCCCGCCGGCGAGAGCTCGGGGCGTTGCTCCAAGCCCGTGGTGCGATAGTCGTGGACGACGTACCGGGCCGCGTGGGCCCCGCGCTGACGGACGCCTACCTGACCGTCAAGGCGACGGGAAGGCTTTAAGATCCTCAGCATCCCTGCGGGCGGCGCGGCCGCACAGGACGACCCACGCCAGGAAGGCAACCTCGACGGCTATACCGATGCCGACCCGTGCCGCGGTAGGCAATGTCGAGCCCGTCACGAACCCCTCGATGGTCCCCGAAATGGCCAGGGTGAAAACCGTACCCAGGACCAGGACGATGGAGCCCCGGGCTTCCTCGGCGAGGGCCCGCACGCGGGGCCGGTCGCCCGGGCTTATGAGAGCCCAGCCCAGCCTCAGTCCGGCCCCCCCGGCCAGGACGACGGAGCTGAGCTCGAGCAGGCCGTGCGGTGTGATCAGGCCCCAGAACTCTCCGGGGTGGTGGGCGGCGTAGAACATGCCCGCGGCGTCGCCCAGGTTCGCCCCGTTGACGAAAAGGGCGATCAGGGTGAGCAGCCCGAAAGCGATACCGCCGGCGAACGCCTCGCATGAGACGATCACATTGTTGGTGTAAACGTGGCTGGCAAATTCGACCGAGGGCCCGGACGAGTAATAACTGGCAAAGTCATGGTTGACATAGGCTTCCCGCACGGCGGCCGGGGCTATGGCGTCAAGGGCGGTGTGCGAGTGGGCGGTCCATGTCCCCAGGACGATGGCGGGCAAGAAGAGGGCTGTGGCGCTGACAAGCAGGAACCATCGCGATCCCCACACCGTCACCGGGAAAACGACCGAGAAGAAGCGGCCTATCGTGCGCCATGTGAGACGCCGGGCGCCATAGAGGACGGCTCCGGACGCCGCCACCCGGCTGGTGAGGGAGGCCTTTACGTCGGGGTCGGCAAAATGGGCCTGGGCGTAAGCGAGATGTCCCGATGCCCGCTGGTGGAGGCGGCTCAGCTCACGGACTTCGTCCCCCGAGAGCTTCTTGGGCCGGCTGGTCAGCTCGGCCAGGCGGTCCCAGGTGGCGCGGTTGTCGGCCAGAAAATGGTCGATGTCCACAAGTGCAACTGTACGGCCCCTTGTCACCGCCATCACCGCCGGCCCGGGCTGGTCCCGGGCGGGCTGTACCCTCGGATCTGTGTACGCCACGGCCAGCGGTTTGGTCACCCCTGAAGCGGTCGTCCTTGACCTGCCCACGGCGAGCCCCGGTGCCCGGGTGCTGGCCCGGCTGCTGGACCTCGTGCTCACTTTGCTCGGTTTCTACCTGCTCAGCGCCATTGTCGGGATCGCCGGCGCCGGCCTGGGAGGGCTCGGCGCCACCGCCGTGTTCGTCTTGGCCGCCTTCGGTTTCTTCGCCGTCCTTATCGTTTACCCGGTGCTCATGGAGAGCCTGTGGGGGGGCAGGACTCTGGGGAAGGCCGCCCTGGGGCTGCGCGTGGTCCGTACCGACGGCGCTCCGATCGGCTTCAGCCACGCCGCCGTCCGGGGGGCCCTCGGCCTGATCGAAGTGTGGGCAACCTTGGGTTCTCTGGGGTTTGTCGCCATGCTGTTTTCCAAGCGTGACCAACGCCTGGGTGACAGGGCGGCCGGGACCCTGGTCCTGCGAGACCGTCCGGCCGGTGCTCTGCGGCCCGCCAAGTTGCTGGTCCCGCCGGGGTGCGAGCAGCTCGT
>PMLI01000420.1 GCA_003158835.1 Acidimicrobiaceae bacterium | reverse complement strand
CCCGACCCCGAGACATGGGAAAAGAAGCCCGATAAGCCGAAATGATCGAGGATCTGCGTCGCGAACGCCGTGGGCTTGGATGTGGCTACAGCCAGGGTCACCCCCTTGTCGCGCAGAGCGCTGAGGACCACCTCGATGCCCGGGTAAACCTGGTTCTCATAGATGCCCTTTTGGGCGAAGTACCGCCGGTACTCCGCCACTGCCCGCTCACAGGTAGGCTGGTCGAAGCCGAGGCCTTCGAAGCTGTCATGAACGGGAGGGCCCACGAAGGCTCGCAGCTGCGCGGTGGTCACCGGCTCCGCGCCCAGGGCCGAGAGCGCAAACAACACGGAATTTGCTATACCTGGGCCGGAATCGGTCAAGGTCCCGTCGAGATCGAAGAGCACCGCCACGAATTTCACCTGCCCATCATGGCAGTGCTCCGCCGTCGCCCAAAAGACCCGGCTCCAATGGCCGCGAGCACGGCCTTGAGGGGCCGCACCGTGGTCAGTCCATGTTCCGCCGCAGCAGCAGAAGGCAGCAGTCGTCGACAGGCTGGACGCAGTGGCGGGCGACGATGCTGTCGGCGAGGTTCTCGAGGTCCTCCCGGGCGTGAGCGGACACGGTCTCGACCAGGCGGCGGATGCCCTCGTCGAGCCCCCGGTGGCGCCGCTCGACCACGCCGTCGCTGTAGAGGACGAGCGTGTCGCCAGGCCGGATCTGTAGCAGGTGGTCCCGGCCCGGGCCTAGGTTGGGCACGCCCAGAGGGACATCGGGCCCGTCGCCGAGTACGGTGACATTGCCGTCCGCGTCGACGTGCAGCGGGGGCACGTGACCGGCGCTGGCCCAGCACAGCTCCCCGGTGGCCGGTGTCAGGCGTCCGTAGACGGCGGTGGCAAACCCGGCGTCGGCACCTAGGAGGTGCCGGTTGAGATCGGCCAGGAGGGCCGCCGGGCTCGGCTCGACCGCGGCCAGGGCCCTGGCCCCGTGGCGCAGCTCGGACATCTGGGACACGGCGGGTAGCCCGTGGCCGGCGGCGTCGCCCAGGCCGACCAGCACCGTGCCGTCTGGCATCAGCTGCGCCTCCCACCAGTCGCCGGCGACATCCCCGCTGGCGGGCAGGTACCGGGCCGCGAACGACGTGCCCGGGACGGGCGGTGGCATCTCGGGCAATAGCGCCGCCACGAGCATTTGGACGAGCTGGCGCTGGGCGCTCCAGTGCCGGGCACTGTCGAAGGCGAGGGCGGCCCGGGCGGCCAGGCCCGATAGCGCCTCCACTACGTGCGGGGTGACCTTGCGGTTCGAGCTCAAGAACGTGAGACCGATGACGCCGATGCGTTCGCCCCGCAGGTGGATGGGGACAGACAGCCCGGTGCCCGCGTCGGCGTCGCCGCCCAGGGCCGAGAAGTCGAGACCGGGATAGAGGCGCTGCAACAGGCTCCCGAGGTCCTCGGTGATCGCCTCGGCCCGGCCGGTCCGGTAGGCGCGGGTGTGTGCGCTATCCACATCCAGGCTGAGCGGGCGAGCCTTGAGCTTCTCAGCCAGTGGCGCGTGGCCGTCGATGGACATGGCGGCGCGGCGCAGTACCGGCCCGTCGGCCAAATAGACGGTGCACCAGTCCCCCAGCCGGGGCACGGCCAGAGACACGAGGCGTTCCAGGACTTCAGACGGCTCCCGCGCCGTGACCATGATCTGGGTGGCGTCGGCCAGGAGGCTGAGCGTCTCGCGTTTTTCCTCGTCGCTCGCCGCCAACTGCGCCCGTTTCAAGCCCTGCGCGAGGGCGTCGGCCAGGGACTCCACCACGGTCAGTTCGGCCTCGTCGGTGAGCTCACCGCTGAGGAAGCTCAGCGACAGCAGACCGAGTGTCTGGTCGCCCACGACCAAGGGCATGATGCGCCCGCTCCGGCCCGGCCGGTAGTGGCCGGCCAGTGTGGGATGGCGCGCGAAGGTGTCGCTGAGGGAGCGCATGAAGGCCGGCCGGCGGGTGCGGGCCGCCTCGGCGCCGGGGAAGTCCGAGTCGAGGGAGAACTCCGGGTACGGCTCCGGTTCGTCCTCCCTCCCGCCCCGCCGGGCCACCGAGCGCAACATGGCCTCTTCGGTGAGCAGCCGCACCCGGGCGGTCTCCACCCCGAGGAACTGCACGGCGTTGTCGACCACGATCTGGGCCATCTCCTGCGCCGTGTGGACTTCGGCCAGGTCACCGGTCACTTTTTGCAGCAGGGCGAGCCGAGCCGATGCATCGGCCTCCTCCGCCAGCTTGGTGACCTCCTCGGTGAGCACGACCTGGAACGGCCTCGGAGCGGCCGGTTCCTCTCCACGGGCCAGGGCGCGCAGCTGGTCGACGATCGACTGCACGTACCAACGCCGGAAAAGGCGGTGGGCGCGCGGTGGTGCCAGGGTCAGCAGGTGGGCGGACCGGCAATACCGGTCGGCCTGGTCCAACGCCTTCAGGTAGCGTTCGCCGGCGTCCGCCGCCGCTGGCGTGAGGTGCAGTTCCAGGTCGGTGATCTGGTCCCCTCGGGCGGCGGCGGCGGCCGCTTGGCGCTTGATCTCGGCCCGGGCGCCGGCGAAGTCGACCGTGACCGTCTGGACCAGGGCCGCCATCTCGGGCGCCAGCGCCACGCCGCTCGACGCCTCGCCCTCACGCAGCAGCATGAACTCGCGCACGACATTGTCGATGTGCGCCTTGGCGGAGAGCAACAACTCGGTCGACACGGCCCCGAGGCGGACGGAGCAGGTGGCGGCGGCCGAACCGTGATCAGACCACGCCGCCTTCAGGGCCTCGATGTCGATCTCGGGAGGGGCGGCGCGCCGGGCCCCGGCTGGGGGCGCGGCACCGGCGCCCGGCCCGCCCAGTTCGGCCCACACCACCTTGCCGCCCTGCCCGCCGGGCGCGACGCCCCACCGGGAGGCAATGGCCGCCACCATCGACAGCCCCCGTCCGGTCATCACCTCGGTGCTGTGCCACGACGGGATCGGCGCCGTGCGTCCGGCGTCCTCGACCTCCACCCGCACGGCGTGCTCGACCCGCACACCGCCTTCAACCAGCACCCTGACCGTGATCGGGGCCGCACCGTGCAGGGTGGCGTTGGTGACCAGCTCGCTCAGCACCAGTTCGGCGTCGGCGGCCACGTCCGGTCGCTCCCCCTCGAGGGCGAGGCGGGCCAGCCGCCGGGCGCGGGGGATGGCGTCGGGCTCCGTCCCCAGCGTCAGCTCAGTGATGGTGCGCACCTTCTTCATCTACCCCGCTTCATCTCTACCTGGCTTCATCTCTACCCGGCGGCACGGGAGAAGACCTCGCGGAGATGGACCCGTCGACCGGTGCGGAGGATGGCTCGGCGGTAAATGCCGGTGGCCAGCCTCGCCATCCCGACGGTGCACACGATGCTTATAGCCGCCGAGGCGAGGAACTCCCACCAGGTGACAGTCCCGAAGCCGACGAGGACGGGCATGGCGAACGGCGCCGTGGGCGGCAGGTAAGCGAGAACTTTGAACAACTCGGACGCGCTGCCCGACCCGGCCGCAGTCAGGGCCATGATGTAGCCGAAGACGATCGGGAGGCTCAAGGGGAAGGCCAGGCTCTGCACCTGGTCCTGGCGCTCGACCAAGGAGCCGGCGGCGGCGTAGACCCAGCAGTAGAAGGCGTAGCCCAGGACCAACCATGCGAACGTGCTGGCGAGCAGGACCGGTGCGGTCCCGTGCAGGAGGTCGGAGCCGACGCCCTGCGCCAGTGCCACCGAGAACGCCACGATGAGAGTGGCCTGGGCGAACGCCACCAGACCGATCCCGACCACCTTGCCCGTGAGCAGCCGGATAGGGCGCACCGCGGCCAGGAGCACCTCTATCACCCGGCTGGACTTCTCCTCCATGACCCCGATCAGGATCCAGGTGTTGTACTGCGAGAGCATCACAAAGACCAGGACGAGCCCGATCAGCGACGTCGTGTGGACCGCCCCCTTCGTCGTCGCCGCTTGCAGGCTTTGGAGAGGCAGCGCCCGGGCGGCGGCCAGCGCCGAGGCCTGGGCGGCCGAGAGATGAGCGGCCTGGACCGCCTCGGCCACTCCGAGGTCGTTGGAGACGGCCCGCACGAACTGGGCCGTGGCCGAGGTACCGGTGGGCCCCGGCGGTTTGTCCACGATGAGTTCCCGACCGTCGACGATGGCGAGGTCGAGCCGGCCCGAGCGCAGGTCGCGGTCGGCCGCCGCCCGGTCGGGTTCGGGCACGAAGTGCACGGTGGCGCCGGCACTCGTGGCTGAGGCCACCACGATCGCCCGCAACGGGGCGGACAGGGCCCCGACGACACCGACTTGTTGGGGCTGTGCCTTGCCGCTGTTGAGGGTGGGGATGACGATGGCGGCCGCCACCACGGCCAGGATGAGCAGGGTCCCTACCCGGAAGACCTTGCCACGGAAGCGCTCGCGCATCTCGCGGCCCGCCACCAGGCCCACGTCGCCCGCGAAGGGGCCCCACCGGGCGCGGACGCGCTCATGGCCGGTGGCACGACGTCTACGCCAGATCCACACCCGCAGCACCACGAAGGCGGCGATGACGACCCCGAGGAGCGTCCGGGTCATCCCAATGCCTCCCGGAAGACCTCTGACAGACGCCGGCGCTCGAAGACGAACTTGGTCACCCGTCCCGCCCCCATCGCCACCCGGAGCACCAGGTCGCTGTCAACGTCCCCGTCGAGCACCAGGCGCGCCTCGCCCCCATTGACTTCCGAGATCATGAGGCCGGCGATGCCACCAGCCCAGGAGGCGTCCCGGTCCCCCTCGACGCGTACCACCAGGCGACGCGGGCCCGTGGTGGCGAGGTCGTCCACCCGACCACTCACGACCAGACGACCGTGATCGATGATCGTCACCGACTCGCACAGATCCTCGACCTGATCGAGCTGGTGGCTGGAAAACAGGACGCAACAACCCGAGCGAGCCTGTTCGACAAGCACACCGCCAATGGTGTCGATCCCGGCCGGGTCCAGCCCGGCCAGCGGCTCGTCCAGGACGAGCAGTTCGGGCCCGTGCACCAACGCCGCCGCCAGCTGCACCCGTTGCTGGTTCCCGTGCGAGAGGGCTTCCACCTTGCTCCTGGCGCGATCGCCGACACCGAGCCGCTCCAGCCACATCTTGCTGGCGATTTGGGCGTCGGTCCCGCTCATCCGGTGTAATCTCCCCAGGTACTCCAGTTGCTCACCTACGAGCATTCCCGGGTACAGGCCGCGTTCCTCGGGCATGTACCCGAACCGGCGACGTTCGGCCGGGCCCACCGCGGCACCGTTCCAGCTGACTTTCCCGGCGTTCAGGTCTGTGAGGCCGAACACGGCCCGCATCGTGGTCGTTTTGCCGGCCCCATTGGGGCCTAGGAAGCCCACGACCTGTCCGCCCGGGACCGAAAAGGACAGGTCGTCGAGAGCGGTGATGGCCCCGAAGCGCCGGCGAAGCCCAACGAGCTCGAGGAGGCTGGCCACGGCCTCAGACTAGGTCCACCCCCAGGCTCGCCCCGGCGACCAACCCGGCCTGGCCCGGCGACTAACCCGGCCTGGCCCCGAGCGAAGGCCTGAGATCCCCGTTCTCGTCCACGAGAACGATCTCGAGCTCTAGCTGCCTCTTGTCAGCGTTGAAGGCAAACAATTCGGCGAAGCGGGCCCCGTCGATGGCGATCTGCTTGCGAGCCTCTTCCTCGGAGAACCCGCGCCGAAGCAGGTCGAGGAAGAAACCCTCGCCCAGGGTGCCGTCTTTGGTAGTGCCGAGAGCGTTGCAGATGGCCCGCACCAGCGGCGCGTTCTGGCGCGCCTGGCGGGCAAAGATCTCCTTGCTGGGGTCGATGTCAGCGGTGGCGAAAACCTTTCCCATCTCCGTCACTTCGATCTGGGCCCTGTCCACGTCGGCAAAGCCCAGGAGCTGCAGGCCGTCGACCAGGGGTAGGAGGTCGTCCACCTCGAAGGTCAGCTGGTGGGCCAGCTCGTGCAGGCCCTCCCGACCGCCGTGCGTCTCCAGGATTTCCAGCAGACCGGACATTCCTCCCACGCTCGCTTCGGGCAGTGGGACCTCGGTCGGGGTGTGCTCCCCCGGCGCCTCGACCGCTCGGGCCCGTGCTACGGGACTGTTGGCGCATACCCCGGACCACGTCAATGGTCCCCTGGCAGCGCGAGGTGGGACATAGACGGGCCCCTTCGGGTGCCGGTCAGCGTGCGTCCAGCCGGTCGAAATCGATCGCTACTACGTCATGAAGCGAACCGGTCGGCTCGCCGGCGCCGATCAGCATTTCGCCCAGAGTGTCCTCGGTCGACCCTGGCCCCGAACTCACTTCCAGATTGGTCTCGTACCCGAGGTCGACCTCGCGGCCAAGCAGCGTCACCCGCCGGACGCGCCGGACGGGGACGCCCCGGACCGCCAGCAGGTCCGTGGGACGCATTACCAGGTGCAAGTAGAGCCGGGAGCCGCGTCGCGTGACCGGCCCGTAGAACTGCACCGGCGGCTTGACCGGTCCCACGCCGATCACGCTCTCCCCGTGCGTAGCGAGCCACGCTCCAAGCTCTTTGAGCCGCGCTACCTGCGCCTCGGGCAGGCTGCCGTCCCCCTTGGGGCTGATATTGAGCAGCAGGTTGCCCCCTTGAGCGGCGACCTCAGCCAGGTACCGGGCCACCCGGCGGGCGGGCTTGTAGTCGTTATCGGGCGGCCTCCACGCCCAACCCCTGTTCATGGTGAGGCACATCTCCCAGGGCCCCGGTGGGGGCTCGGTCGGCAAAGCCTGTTCCGGGGTCACATAATCGCCCTGCCCGGGAAGCCGGTCGTTGACGATCGCGTCTGGCTGAAAAGACCGGACCAATGCCCGAAGCCCGGGGGCGTCCCATTCCTCCGCCGTGCGCTCCCATTCCCCGCCGAACCAGACCAGGTCGACCGGCCCATAATTCGTCAACAGCTCCGTGAGCTGGCCCCTCAGGTACTGCCGGTACAGTTCCCACTCTCCCACCGGGGGGCGGCGATAAGCACTGCGGGCATAGGGCTTGTCCGCTTCGCCGAACCGGGGGTAGTTAGGGTGGGCCCAGTCCGGCAGCGAGTAATAGATCCCGACCCGTAGGCCCTCGGCCCGCACGGCTTCGACAAACTCACGCACTATGTCACGCCGGTAGGGGGAGTGCTCGATGGAAAAGGTCGAGAACTTAGTGTGGAACATGGAAAAGCCGGCGTGGTGCCTGGCGGTCAGGACCACATAGCGCGCCCCGCAGGACCGCGCCAAACGCGCCAGGCCGGCGGGATCCCATAAAACCGGGTCGAAGGTAGCGGCGCTGGACTGGTACTGCTCGATGCTCACTTCGTCCTCGACGCGGGCCGAGCCGGGCACGATGGACTTGCCGACCAACGGCCATGAGATTTCGATCCCCTGCTGGCTAGCGTGGTCCCAGTGAACGAACAGGCCCAGGCCAGCGCCCTTGAACCATTCCCGTGTGCCCATTTCAGTCAGTCACGATACCGCTCCGGGCCGGTCGACGTGACCACCTGGATGGGCCGCCACTGAGCGCCGCCATTAAGCTCCTAGGCCGTCACTCGAACAGGAGGTTCCAATGGACTGCAACTGTTCGGACTGAGGGTCAAGTGGTTCCTGTTGATGATCATCACGCAAGGCATCTACTCGCTCTGGGTGGTCCCCCGCGTCCAGAAATGGGTCGTCGAAAACACGGACTTCGATCCCGCGTGGACGCCCGCAGCCGTGTTCCCAGGCGCAGCCTGAGATCCATCAGCCCACGACTTAGGGTGGGCCCCGGCTCTATCCATAATTGACCAACCGGTAGCGGTGGCGGTGGTGTAGGCGCCCCCGCAGTCGAGCGCGGCGTTGACGAGCGCGGCCACCTCAGAGCACTCAGCGGCTGATGAAACGCTCCAGGAACCGGCGGGTGCGCGCCTCGGTCGGGTTGGCGAGGACCTGGGCCGGTGGGCCGCTCTCGACAACCACCCCACCGTCGAGGAAACAGACAGTGTCGGCCACTTCCCGGGCGAAACCCATCTCGTGGGTGGCCATCAGGATCGTCATGCCCTGGGCCTTCACCTCCCGGACAAGGGCCAGCACTTCACCCACGAGCTCAGGGTCGAGGGCGCTGGTGATCTCGTCGAGCAGCAACAGCCGCGGTTGGTAGGCGAGGGCGCGGGCGATGGCAGTGCGCTGCGCCTGGCCCCCCGACAACCGGTCCGGGTAAGCGGCGGCCTTGTCCGCCAGGCCGACGCGGCCCAGCAGGTTCATGGCTCGTTCCCGGGCCTCCGCCGCGGGGACCTTGTGCACCACCCGCGGCGCGAGCATGACGTTGTCGAGCACGGACAAGTGCGGGAAGAGGTTGTAGGCCTGAAAGACCGTCCCGATACGCCTGCGAACGGCAACGGCATCGACACGGGGGTCGGTGATATCCACGCCATCGAGGTGGATGGTCCCATCACTGACGGTCTCGAGCAGGTTGACGCAGCGCAGGAGGGTTGACTTGCCCGAACCTGACGCGCCTATCAGGACCACTGCCTTGTGTTGCCCGACATCGAGGTCGACTCCTCGCAGCACGGCATGGTCGCCGAAGACCTTGGTCACCCCCCGGCACGCCAGCACTACTTCCGGGGGTACCGGCGCGGTCAGCGCCAGGTTCCCGGGCTCAGACGACACTGCCCGCCTGTTCGCGGCGGCGGGCACGGGCGCCGACGTAATCGGCCAAGCGCCCCGAAGGGACCGCCAGGGCGATGAACATGAGGCCGGCAACAAGGTAGGGCGTATAGTTATAAGTCTCGGCGTTTATGATTTGGGCCGAACGAATAGCGTCGACCGCACCCAGCAACGACACCAGGCCCACGTCCTTCTGCAACGCGACAAAGTCGTTGAGCAGCGGCGGCAGCACACGCCGCACAGCTTGGGGGAGGACGACCAAGCGCATGGTCTGCAACGGGCTGAGACCGAGGGATGCCGCCGCGTTGCGCTGGCTGGGGTGCACGCCGTCGATGCCCGACCGGAAGACCTCGGCCACGTATGCCCCGTAACACAGCACCAGGGCGATGCCGCCCAGGATGGTCGGATCCGTCGGCACAAACGACAGGCGGAGAGACGGGAGCCCGAAGCCGACCAGGTACAGCAAGATTATGAGCGGGAGGCCCCGGAAGAAGTCGACGTACGCCGTGGCCATTGCTCTGAACGGGAAAAGCACGGGGCTGCGCAGGGTGCGCAGGCTGGCAACGAACAGCGCCACTATGAGGACTACCACCTCCGTCACGGCGAGAAGCCGGAGGTTGAGCCAAAGGCCCCCGAGGATGAACGAGAAGCTGCTCGACGCAACATTGAGATCAAGGAAAGCCTGGCGGAAACGTTCCCAGCCGGGGGCGTTTACCACTGCGGCAACCGCTACGATGGCAAACAGCGACGTGCTTATCACGGCGACCAGAGCCGAGCGCTGCGCCCGGCCTCGACGGTAACGGCGGCGGTCGAGCTCCAATTCGCTCAAAGGCGGCACTGCTACTGCCGTAGAAACTAGGACGCCGGCGGGCATCTCGATAGGAGCGGCACCGCCACGCAAATTCATCGGGGCAGTACCTTCATCCGGGCGGGACCCGGCCCCGCGGGCTCACTTGAGCACGGGGGCCGCCCCGACTTCGGCGAGCCACTTCTTGTTCAACGCGGCCAGAGAACCGTTGGCCGATATGCGCAGAACCGCCCTGTCGACGCAGGCGGTCAATGGGCTCCCCTTGTCGAGGACGATCCCGAACTGTTCGGGGTTGCCGGGAACTGATTGCAGCTGGCCGATGATCGTCGTCCCCTTCGCCTCACCCGAGGTGATCTCAAAAGCGGTGGGAAGGTCGACGACAAGGCCCTGGATCTGGCCGTCCTCCAAAGCCTGGACCGCATCGCTGTTGGAGTTGTAGATCCGTGGGGACTTGGTGGGCCGGATCTGGTCCACGATCGTCGTATAGTCGGTGGTCCCCACTTGGGCGCCGAGTTGGAGCTTCCGAACAGCAGCCACGGTACGCGCCTTGGCGGCAGCGGTGCCGCGCAAGCCGACTATCGCCTCGTGCACGGTGTAGTAGGGAGTGGAAAAGTCGACAGCTTGGCGGCGCTGGGCGTCGATGGAGAACTCGTCGAGGTCGTAGTCGAATGTCTTGGGCCCCGGAGCGATGGCGTTGTTGAACGTAACCCGTACCCAATGGACCTCCGCCTTGGGATAACCGAGCTCGGCGGCCACGGCATATGCAACCGCGTCTTCGAAGCCCTTCCCGTTGGCGGGATTGTTGCCTGCGTACCAGGGCTCATAAAGCGGGTCGTCGGCGCCCAGGGTCAGCACGCCGTGGTGAAGGGTCTTCAGTTTCGCCGGCGCACAGGCCGTTCCCAGGGGGCCGCCGGTGGGTACGGCGGCGGTCTTGGCCGATGCGCTGGCAGACGACCCGCCTGCCGCGAGAAGGACCGCACACGCGGCGGCCAGGAAAGCGAACTGTCGGTACATGAGAACGCTCCTATACGTCGGTTCCCGGCGACTCAGCCAGGAGACCACCAGTGTCCCCCAAGCCGGCGGCGGCCGTCAACCGGGTTGCGGCTGGGTTGCGGCTCGGGCGAGCGGGGCGAAGTGGGTCAACTAGAGCCGGCCCTGTGCATCGCCGGGTTGTGGGATGTCCCTACCTCGGTGGCAGGCTTCCTCTGCGAGCGAGACGAAGACGGCCATTCTCCTGTCCGGAAGACACGCCAGAGACAACGAGGCGAGGTGGACGTTGGCCTCAGCAACTCGCTCCCAGGCGGCAGCGATATCGGGTGTGACCCTCTCGACCCGGCCGCCACGGAGGAGGTCGGCGACCGTGGTCGTTGCCACCGGCTAACCGCCTGTCAGCGCCACGAGGGTGCCCCTGCGCAGCCCTTTGACGAAACCGGAGCGACTAGACCGCCACTCGGCCGGCGTCAGGACCACGGGGTTGACCTCTTGGCCCAATATGGCGGTGGCCTCTTGACAGGCCTCGTAGACGGCGTCGACGTCGGGCTGGCCGATCACGACTACATCTATGTCTCCCGGCGGCGGGCCCGGCTCACTTCGTAGCGCCGGGCCCAGGAGCCGAACAGATAGGCCTCCTCGACCCCGTCCAGGTCCGCAAGCCGCTCGGCCAGCACCGAGCGGGGACCAAACACCTTTAGCAGGAGGACGGCGAGCTCAGGGAAGTAGGGCGACGCCTCGTTGGGCTTGACGAAGTGAAGCCGGCCGACCCGCCGGCCGGCGAGGAGGCCCGCCTTGAGCAGCCCCCCCCCACTCCCGAGACACCGTCTGTTGCGGGATGCCGGTCGCCTGCTCCAGCTCGGCGATGAGCCCTCGTAGGCCTCGCTGAACAGCACTCCCGGGGCGATGTCGTAACCGCAGCAGCCGAACGGGCCGATGATCT
>PMLI01000073.1 GCA_003158835.1 Acidimicrobiaceae bacterium | reverse complement strand
TCGTCTCGGCCACGCCTTCCTCGAGCGGGCGATTGGGCACTTCACCGACAGCTTCCGTGAGTGCGGAGGCCCCGAGGAGGGCAGGCACCGGGATCGGCTTGTTCTCGTGCGAGATGAGCCCTCTGGCTGCTGGGAGCAAGCCGTGGATCATGTCGACAAACTGGGCTATAGCGGTGCGCTGCGCCGGGATGCTCAGGCAGACGGCGTCACCCGAGCCCGCCGCGGCACGGGCCGAGGCGATGAAGGCGTGGGCACCATCCTCCGCATAGGTGAGGGCCAAGTTGCCGCCGAAGTTGATCTTGAACGGCGTGCCCATCACGGCGGCGAGTATCGCCTTGGTGGGATCGGAGGTCATGCCCTGGTCGCGGCCAGGCCCATAGATTGAGAATGGCCGGAGACCGATCGATCCGATGCCGTGGGTTGCCGCGTAGACATTGGCCGTGCCCTCGTTGGCGGCTTTGTAGACCCCGTAGAGGGTTTCAGGATGAAGCGCCGAGGAGTCCGTGACAAGGCCACCGGGCTGGGAGGCGATGTTCCCGTAGACCGCGGACGAACTTGCGTAGGCCAGCCCGATCTGGCGTCCCGACGCCCGGATGGCTTCGAAGACGTTCACTGTGCCCACGACGTTCACCATCGCACCGAGGGGTGGGTCGGCCGCGCAAAAGGGTGTCTGTAGACCGGCTAGGTGCGCAATATGGGTGATCTCGTGATCGTGGACCACTTGGGCGAGAGCCGAGGGGCGCGTGATGTCCAGGCGAACGAACTCGACGCCGTCCACGCGGTTGAGCGAAACAAGCTGGAACCGGCGAAAGTCGCCGTTGAGGTGTGTTGCGACCACAGGCGTGCCCTGGTCGAGTAGCACCTTGACCGTCCAGGCGCCGATGCAACCGGTAGCGCCAGTCACCAAGAACCTGCAATTGTTGGTCGTCATCAAAAACCTCCCGACAGTTGACCGATCATAGCGGCCTGTTGTGGTCCCCCAGCGCCGGGGGGTGGGCAAGCCTTGCTCCCGGACGGCCGATGGAAGACGTTGAGTGACGCTCAGGGCCGGCGTCTAATCGGGTACCCCGTACGTCGGTTTAGGCCGCTCTTCCCGACAGGCTGAGTCCCCGGGCTCCGAGCCGTATAACATATATCGACGTGGTGGCGGCAATGAAGAGCTGGTTTCTTTTGGCGCCGCCGAACGCGACATTGGCGACGATTTCCGGTACCTCTATCCTGGCCAAGAGGGTCCCGTCAGGGTGGTAGCAGTTCACGCCTTCTGCGGCTCCGGCCCAGAGCCGTCCCTCGTCATCGAAGCGAAAACCGTCGAAGCCCTTTGAGGTTAGGGAAGCGAAGATATCTCCCCCAGAAAGGGTCGAACGGTCGTCGACATCGAACACCCGGATATGGTTGAGGGAAGAATCAGCAATGTAAAGGCGGCGCTCATCGGGTGAGAAGGCGAGGCCGTTTGGCTCCGGGAAATCGTCCGCGACCACGGCGCATTTGCCCGTAGCGGGATCGACGCGGTACACATGGCAGCCTCCCACCTCGTNNTTTCCCCGTCGCGCCCTCGTAATGGCTCGCTATGCCGGCCGGAGGATCAGTGAACCACACCGAGCGGTCGGAGCGGACTACAACGTCGTTGGGAGAGTTAAACCGCTGTGAACCTATGTGGTCGGCGAGCACGGTGATCGACCCGTCATGCTCCGTCCTGGTTACTCTCCGGCGACCCTGCTCGCAGCTCACCAGTCGGCCATCGGGGTCAAGGGTATTGCCGTTGGTGTTGCCTGATGGTTCACGGAAAACGCCGACTGTGCCTGTCGGTTCGTCCCATCGCAGTATGCGATCGGTAGGGATGTCGCTCCACAGCAGGTAGCGGCCGGCGGGTACCCAGACGGGGCCCTCGGCCCAGTGGCATCCCTGATAAAGGCGCTCGAGCCACCGATCGCCTCGGCAGCTCGCGAAGCGGCTGTCAAATATCTGGTAGTTGGTCGCGACGAGCTCCGGTCGTCTAACTTGTGTCATTACCCATCCTCCCTCGGGTCGGGCTATTGCCAATTGGCTAGTTATTTTACACGAGACAGTCGCGGCTGTGCCCACGGGGCAGGCGCTCGCGCCCGCCACGCGCCCTAGGTCCGATCAGAACGCAGTACTTCGGCAGGCCGAAAGGCGCTCAAGCACCGACCCAAATAGGGAATATGTAAGAGGTGGCTGGAGAATACGCGGCATTCCTAAGAGGGTCTGAGGGCCGATCACTTTGAGGTACTCGCGGATCATCGGGCGGGTGGTCTCAAGCGGCGAAGATCTCCTCGAACACGGCCATATCGTTGGCAGAGGGCTCCGAGTTACGTGGCCAGTGAACGACGAAGTCGGTCACCCCGGCGTGCTCGTAGCAAGCGGCACGGGACCGAAGGAGGCGCCCGCCGGCAGCCCATCATCCACACTCGTGGTCGGTGCTATCGCGATACTGGGTTAGCGCTGGTGACCTCGAACGGAGGCGCATCGACGTGGGAATAAAGGTCGTCGTGCTCGTCAAGGCGGCCCCGGTGCTGACCCGGGAGAGAAAGGAGACGATGTGTGTGGCCGGGGACTGCGGAGGCTCACAGTCGTTCGGGATGGGTAGGCAGTTCCGTCGAGGTGGGGATCCAGGACAGCAGATCCGGGG
>PMLI01000507.1 GCA_003158835.1 Acidimicrobiaceae bacterium | reverse complement strand
TGGGAGCGCTGGGACGGCTGGACGGAAGAAAACGGGTTCCAGTCGCCGGAGATGAACTCCTTCAACCATTACTCTCTGGGCTCAGTGGGGGAATGGCTATACCGCTACGTTCTCGGGATCGACCTCGCACCCGGGGCGGCAGGCTTCGAGCGGGTAGTGATCAGGCCCAACCCGGGCGGGTCGCTGACCTACGCCCGGGGATCGTTCCGGTCCGTCCGGGGGGAAATCTCGACCGCCTGGGCCCGTGACGGGGGTCGGTTCACCCTCAGCGTCGAGGTCCCGCCCAACGTTCAGGCCAGCGTGCGCGTCCCGTCGTCTCGCCCCGGTGACGTCGTGGACGGCCACGGGGCGGCGCCGGCCGCGGTCGCCGCCTACCCGGGTGCCACCGGCAAACTGGAGGCGGTGTTCGAGGTGGGGTCCGGGAGTTATTCGTTCTCCGGCCCGGAACTCGTGCCGGCACCGGCCGGGCGCTAAAGCATCGTGTCTAAGAGGCTGTTGTCGACGGCGGCACCGACCGCCGCAGCCACTCCCGCCGCCTGCCCGCCCAACAGTTCCGAGAGCATGTTGCTGCTGGCAGCGCTCCCGCCCGCTGACGAAGCAGCCCCGCCGAGCAGTGATAGCAGAGTCGTGACCTTGGCTTGCGCCGAAGCGGTGCCCGAACCGGCACCGCTCGAACCGGAGGCGGAGCTCTCATCACCGGCTGCCCCCGAGGCGGTCGCTTTGCCGGTAGTCGCGCTGGGGGCCGCTTGCGACCCGAGGTCGTAGGCGGCCAGGGCGCTCCAGAACGGGTCGGTAACGCTGATGCCCACTTGTGCCTCCCATGGTCCGGAGCCTTGGTTGACCGTCTCAGCTGGAGACGGTCTCCTTTTGCTCATCGGCGAGCGGCACGGGCCCCTGAACAAACGAGGACGGGCGTCGTCGGGAAGTGCCTTTCTGGCACGCCCGGCGTTCGGGTATTTCGGGAACTTCGCTCGTGGCGACGGCGTCGGGCCATTAGGGACCGGCTCCACCAGGCAAGAGAACGCCGAGGTCGTGGCTCGGGACCACCTCGCAACCAAGGCCGTCGATGCGGTCATAGGTCCGGGCGTAAGCGTCGAGGTCCACTGCCAGGTCGTTGGGTATGTGCCGCCGGCTCTCGTCGCCCCGCCAGTGCGCGTAGGTGGGGACGGTATCGCCGGCGATCAGCACCGTACCCGTGGGAGTGCCGACGAGAAGACCTTGTGAGCCAGGGGTGTGGCCCGGCAGCCAAACCACCGACATGCCGTCTCCAAGTTTGCGGTCGCCTTCGATCACGGTCATCTGGTCGAAGATGTCGAACCATTTGGGCAGGCCTTTGCCGTTGGCGTTGAAGAGTTCGAGGTCACCTTCGGCCGGCGCAACGGCATAACGAAGCTCCTCCTTCTGGACCAGGAACTCGGCGTTGGGAAAGAGGGCGCCGTTGCCGCAATGGTCCCAATGCAGGTGGGTCTGCACCACCAGCTCAACCTCGGAGGGATCGACGTCGATGGCCTGCAGCGTGGCCAGAGGCTCCTGGGCCTCGTCCCGCACCAGCCTCATCCCGTTGCGCCACTTGACCTCCTCCCGGCCCGGGGTACCCGTGTCGACGACGACCGGCTGGCGGCCGCCGAGGACCACGAATATGAAGAACGGCAGCAGATCTCCCGTCAGCGCGATGCGTTCGTCAGGAGCGGTGCCGACGAGCAACGGCACGACGGTTAAGGTCATGGTCGGCTCCTCCTAACCAGCTAACCACTCACGCCGGGCCCGAGCCGGGGCCGGAGTCTCTGCGTTTTCTATGATAACCATAAGGAAAGGACCCTGAATGCTGGCGAAGGGCCATCGCGTAGCGCTTGGCGGGTAAGAAGCAGGCGTCGTCGCCAACCGGTAGTGGCGAACGGCCCTAGCGTGGGGGTGGGAGGGGTGGCAGCATCTGCTCATGGCCAAAGTCCTTATCCGATGGGGCCGTAGGCCCCTTTTAGCACTGGTCGCTGCAATGACCGCGGTAGCCACGGTGGCCGGCATCGGAGCGGTTACTCAGCCAGACGCTGCCGCCAGCGGGCTGGGGGGCGGTCGTGTCCCTGCCGTGGCTCACCTCGCCCAGGCAACGGGTACGTCACTGGTGCGAGTGGCCTACTCGCTCGTGAGCGACTCGGGGGGCGGCCATCCCAACCCCGGAGCTGAGGCCGACCTCATCTTCGCGGCAGGTGACGAGGTTCTCCTGTACCTGGCAGACCCGACCGAAGCTTTGGCCGAGGACGGCACCTACAGCTACAGCAACGGGCAGCTGTCTATCCACATCTCGACGCCGGACCTAAAAGCAGTTGCGACGCTCCCGCTCAGCCTCTCGGCCAGCCAGGTGGCGATGCCCTTCAAAGTGTTCTCTTCGGGTAAGGGCACATCACTTTGGAGCCGTGAGCCGATGGACCTCGGGCAGGGCATCCAGGCCGTGTACAACGCGGTCACGAACGCAAGCACCCTCGACCTGACTCCCGACGAGGCTGCTGGCCGCGCCCTGGCGTACGCTCAAGCCTGGCTGAGCGCGCCGGCCGATACGTTCGCCCTCCGGGGAGCCAGGCGCCAGATGCTGCCGGCTATGCCCAAACCCGAAGGCAAGTGTACGGAGGACGGTGACAACTGCATAACCACTGTCCGGCGAGCTGGCGATGACATCGTGATCCGCTACAGCGACGCGCTGGCGTCATTTGTGACGCTGTACTCATACGGTCCTCCGAAGAGGGGGCCGAAACTCGGGACGAGTGACCTGGCCGGTGACCCGCGCCTGTACTTGGATCCTGAGGTCCACGCCGACTCGCAGTTCAACCCCGTCAACACTACGGCCGTGGTCGTCGTCCCCGACCAGAGCGCCGAGCAGGCTGGAGCGCTCGCCCAGATGGCGCGCACGCTCGGGAACCGCCATTACAAAGTCACCGAACTGGATGGCCCGAATGCGACGGTGGCGGCCATCGCGTCTGCACTATCGACCTCACCAGGTGTACTCCTGTTCTCGACCCATGGGAACGAAGACGGTGATCTACTCACCGGCAGTACCGTGGTCATAAAAGGCGCCGAGAGCATGAAAGCCGCCTACGCCTCTTACTCACAGCTACTCACCAGCGAAGGGCTCGGCTCCCTGGTGCGGTACAAGTTGCCCGACGGCACGACGCCCTACATACTCGGCCAGTCGAATTGCTCGTTCAAGGTCTTCAAGTTGGCAACGGTTTGCCAGTGGAAGGTTGCACTAACCCCAGCGTTCTGGAGCTGGTTGGCCGATGAAAAGCACGTCGACTGGTCTGACAGCATGGTCTTCATCAGCGCTTGCGAAATCGACCAGTAC
>PMLI01000498.1 GCA_003158835.1 Acidimicrobiaceae bacterium | reverse complement strand
TTGTTGAACCGGAACATCAGCGCCGCCACGGGCGTGACCGCCATCGCCACCCCGGCCCCGAGGCCGGCCCCGGCGCCGAACCAGCGCCGTACGGCACTGTAAACAAGAGCCACCGTTGCCACGCCCATCAGCGCCTCGGGCAGGAGCATGCTGAATGAGCTGAAGCCGAAGAGGCGCCCCGATAACTCCATCACCCAGAGCGAGGCGGGGGGCTTGTCGACCGTTATGAAATTGGACGCGTCCAGGGAGCCGAAGAAGAAGGCCTTCCAGCTCTTCGTCCCGGCCTGCACGGCCGCGGCGTAGAAAGAATTGGCATAACCCGAAGCCGTCAGAGCCCACAGGTAGGCGGCCGCCGTGCTCATGAGCAGGACGGCCAGAGCGATCGGCTCGGCCCGGTCCCGCCTGGCTGGTCCGGTGCTGCTCCGCCCTTGCCGCTCTGCGCCTCCTTCGGGCCTTTCCCTCTCCCCCGGCTCGTCCTGACCTGATGGCAGGCCGTGAGGCACGGCCGGGGCTGTTGGTCTTGGGGCGGTGGCGAGTGTCATGGCCCTACTCTCGGGCCCCAACCTCCACCCCGGTTGACAGAAAGCCGAGTTTTTGCTGGGAACCGTCCCCGGTGTTACTGGCCGAGGGCCCAGCCGCTCTCGCCGGCCAGGGCCCAGCCGCTCTCTCCGGCCAGGGGCCGAAAAGTGGGCCGCGGCTAGTCGTTAATGAGCCAAGCCGTGGGCTTTGAGGAACTCTTTCTGCTCGTCGTGCATCTCATCGGGAAGGCGGGAAAACCAACCCGCGACTTCGGGGCGGGCCCAGGGCCGGCCCGCAGACGATGTCGCCATCTCGGCCCTGAAGGCGATGCCGACCGGCCAGTCCACGCCGCGTGCCAGGTGGCTCGGGTACTCGATGTAGCCGAGAAGACGATCGGCCGTCACCTCGATATCCAGTTCCTGCCCCGCCACTCGCCGGACGGCGTCGGTCAATGGTTCGCCGAAGCGGACAGTGCCGCCGGGGATGTGCCAGAGGCCCTGGCACGGTCCCATTTCTCGACGGGTTAGCAGGACGCCGTGCGGAGACGAGATCACGACCTCGACTGTGAGCCTGGGCACCTTGGCGTAGATCGCTTCGTACTCGGCTTGGGGCAGAGGACCGCGTGGCGTGGGCGGTATCTCCAGTGGTGCCCCGACTTGCTCACGCTCCATGCCGAGAGGCTATGCCTTACTGCTGCCAGGTCGCGCCCAGCGTGTCCTGGCATCTCCCGGCGGCGGGAGCCGAGGCCGAACCGCAGCTGGCCAGGTACGGTGGGCCGATGCGATGGACAGTGCACGGCGAGCGGTGCATTTACGAAAGCGAGTGGGTCCGGTTGTGCCTGGCCGAAGTGGAAGTGCCCGGTTCGGAGCCGTTCGAGCACCACGTGGTCCGGGTGCCATGTGAGGCGGCCGGCACGGTCGTGCACGATGCCGACCGCGGTCTCCTGCTTTTATGGCGCCACCGCTTCATCACCGACACTTGGGGCTGGGAAATTCCCGCCGGGCGGGTCGAGCCCGGTGAGAGCCCCGAGCAGGCGGCGCGGCGCGAAACTCTCGAGGAGACGGGATGGCGCCCCGGTGGCCTTCGCCCCCTTGTCACCTATCAGCCGACCAACGGGTTGTCGGACCAGAGGTTCAACCTTTTTCTGGCCCAGGGTGCGGTCGAAGTTGGCGAGCCCACCGACCCGGGGGAATCCGAACGCATCGAATGGGTGCCCGTCGACAGCGTGGTCGACATCGTCAGGCGGGGGGAAATGATCGACGGGTTGTCGCTCACTGCAGTTCTCTACGCCCTGGTCTTCGCCGGCTTGCGCTAAAGCTAAAGGTCCCCGGTGCTCTTTCGTCGGCTCTTCTTCGTTGGCCAGAGGGCGGGAATTACCGGAAGCTGACCGGCGCCCAGTGCCTGCCGCCGTCCGTGGTGAAAAGCATGGTGTTGGCGTGCCACGCACCGAGGACGATAGCCACGCCCTGTTGGACGGTAGTGAACCCGAGCTCCAGCCAGCCTCCTCCCGCCTGACGGTATACGGCGTGCCACGAAGCTCCGTTATCGAAGGTCATCTCGAGGGCAACGTTCACCGAGTTGGTGCCGCTCACGGTGGCGCCGACCGCCACCGTGGAGGCGCCCGTGGCGGCGGCCGCGTCAGCTGACGTGACCGGGACGGGACGGCTGGGACCGAAGCTGGTGCCTCCGTCTGTGGAGGTCAACAAGTCGACGGTGACCTTGGGGCCTGTCCACACCCCCTCGGTGCAAACAGCATCCAATCGGGAGGCCGTAGCGGCCGCCAGCACGACCGGGCCCCCGGCCGCCGAGCAGGGCGGGCGCCAGCTTGCCCAAGCCCCTGACGGTTCGTCGCGTCCGCCCGCCACGACGACCCTGTCGTTTTGGACGAACCAACCGGACCGGCCCTGAAGGGCGAACTCGCCCGCCGGGACGGGCCCGGCGCCCAGTTGGTAGGGGCCCCCCGTCCGGTGCCAATTGTTGCTACCGACCGGGGAGGAAAAGATTTGCACCTCGTCACCAGCCTGTATGGCGGCGTCGACTGCGCCGGCCGCGGCCTCGATGTCCTCCAGCCCGATGAGGCTCTGGTTTTTCACCGGGAACTTAACAGCCGACCAGTGCCGGCCCGCGCTGTGGGTCGACCAAACCTGCACCTTGGCCTGCCCGGGCAGGGTCGAGAAGATCCACCCGTCGTCGGGGTCGGCGAACCGGACCTTCAATGGCGCGCTGTCCGTCCCCACGGGACCGGTGGGCGGTAAGGGCACCGATGACCAACTCGCGCCGTCGTTGGTCGTGTGCACGAGCCTGAGGCACCGGCTTGCGCCGCAGGCGACGGTGCCCAGCACCCAACCCTGTGATGCTGACACATAGGTCACGGACATGGGCGAGAAGCCGGCCGGGACGACGGAGCCGGCTTCAGCGTGGCCCCCGCCCGACCGAGCCGCCGACGTCGCCGCCGTCAGTACGTAGGGGGAGCCGGTCGGGCTGGGCCCACCGGGGCGAGCCGCTGTCCCCGTGGCCAGGGGCCCGGCGGCTAGCACGGCGGCCAGCACGGCCACTGCGGCGGCCGGCGCCAGGGCGGCACCCGGGAGCCTCCCGGCTTTGGCTCGCGCCGAGCTCAGTCCCGCGGTCGTGGCTGACGTGGCCCTGCCTGGCCCGGGAAGGGCGGTGTGGCCAGGCGCAGGCAGTGGGCGAAGTTGACGGTTTGTCAGACGGTGGTTCACGCAGCTCCAACCTTGTAGGGGCGATCCTTTGTTCCGCGGGCCCGCCCATCAGAGTAGGGGGCCCCTGGCCAACACGGGACAACCTCCTCGAGCGGCGCCCCCGGTTGGCCCGCTTGGCACAATGGCCCGCTTGGCACAATGGATGGTACAAAGAAGGAATGGAGTTCTTGGTCCTTGACCCGGGTTCGGTGTTACCACCCTTCGAACAGGTCCGCTCGCAAGTAGTCGCAGCCATTGACAGCGGGCAGCTCGAGGCCGGGGACCAACTGCCCACGGTACGCAAGTTGGCGGGCGACCTGGGCTTGGCCGTCAACACGGTGGCCCGGGCCTACCGGGAGATGGAGATGGCGGGCTTTATCGAGACACGCGGCCGGCGCGGCAGCTTCATCGCCGGTGCTCCCACGAAGGCAAGGAGACAGGCGGTCTGTGTAGCGCGGGACTTCATCCAACAGATGAGGGATCTCGGGATGCGCGACGGCGAGGTACTTGCCATCCTGCGACGCGAAATCGAGCGCGATTTGTCCTCGCCCGGCTCGGGCCGCCCCGCCGGCATGGCATAGTCGTCCTGTGGAGTTGGCGGATGTACGGGACCGCCTCTCGGACTTGACGGTCGCCTCCGCTCGCCGCCGGTTGGCTCACGTCAGACGCCCTGAGCACTCTCCGGGCCCCCTTCGCCGGGCCCTGTGAGGGTGGTGATCGACGCCCCCGCGGGCAGACGCTCGCGCCCGTCCCGAGTGAGGCGCCACGCCGACCGGCGTCCCTTTACCGTCCAGTCTCTCGGGCCGCCGACGAGTGCCGTCTCTTCGTCAACGCCGATCACGGTGACCGCAGGGTCGTGAGGCAGCAGGAAACGGGTGACCAGGTCAGGAATGCGGGCCGCGAACGCGTCGAAGTGGGGGATGACCCGTATATGGGGTAACAGGCCGAGGCCTGCGGTGCCGCCACCGCGGGGGTTGCGCAGCGATGGCACCCACGACGTCAGGGCCATAGCCCCGGCGCTGCAGCCGGCCAGGGCCGCTCCGCCCCGCCAAGCAGCCACGATCGCCGACCACACGGCGGTGTTGCGCAACGTGTCCACCAGGTATGCGGGGTGGCCGCCGGAGAGGTAGACCAAACCGGCTCCGGCCACCTGAGCGACCAGCGCCGGGTCGTCGGCGTCGGCCCTGTCGTTGACGGGGAGGATGACAGGCTCGACGCCGATCCGAGCCGCCTGGGCGACCCCCAGGCTGTGCCAGCGTTGCACGACGGACGGCCCGTCGGGCACGGCCGCGGTGGCAAGCTGGACGTAGCGGGGCGGACGCCCAGCCAGCAACCCTGCCTCTATCTCGGCCATCTGCGGCAAGTATTCTCCGGACCCGACCAGTGCCAGCGGGCCCGGGCCCTCAGGTTTTGTCATTCTGTCCCTTGCGCATCGCCGAGATCCCAGGCCATTGCGCCATAGATCTACCAGAACAGCCTCGGCCCGTGCCCGGTACTGCACAAAGCTAGCCTTGGGGCATGCGAGAGCCCGTGAAGGTGGCTGTAATCGGTGGGTCGGGCCTTTACGACCTGGGGGCGCCGGTAGAGGAGGTATGGCCGCACACGCCCTACGGTCGGCCTAGCGACGCCATCCGCTTGACCCGAGTGGGTGGCCACACGGTGGCGTTCTTGCCGCGTCACGGCCGTGACCACACAGTCCCTCCTCACCAGATCAATTACCGGGCCAATCTCTTTGCCCTCTCCTGCCTGGGGGTCGAGCGAGTCGTAGGCCCGTGCGCGGTGGGGAGCCTTCGCGCCGACCTGGAGCCAGGGTCCGTGGTCGTATGTGACCAGTTCTTCGACCGCACCAAGGGACGACCGGACACCTTCTTCGACGGGCCAAAAGTGGCCCACCTGAGCGCAGCCGACCCCTACTGCCCCGAGTTGCGGCCGCTCGCGGCGTCAGCGGCCCGCCAGGCCGGGTTCGCCGTCACTGACACCGGCACGGTGGTCGTAATACAGGGACCGCGGTTCTCAACTCGGGCGGAGTCACAGTGGTTCCAGCGGATGGGTGCCGATGTCGTCGGGATGACCCAGTACCCAGAGGTAGTGCTCGCCCGGGAGCTAGGGATGTGCTACGTCACGCTGGCCGTCGTCACCGACTTCGACGCCGGTCTGGCTGGCCGATCGGACGTCGCCGCGGTCACGCACGAGGAGGTCATGGCGGCCTTCGCACGCAGCCGTGGCCGGCTCTTACAAGCGCTGGAGATCCTTCTGGCCGCGGTCCCCGGGGCTCGCGGGTGCGATTGCCGCGCCGCCGGGCAGGCCCTCGAACCAGGTGGTAACTGAGGCTTCGGTCGAGCCCTCCGGCGCTGCAGCCCGAAGAGGCGGTGGCAGCTGGGGCATCAGCCCGTCGGGGGGGTCCTGTTCGCGCTGGCTACGCTCAGCATCCGGCAGCGGCAGCGGGACCTAAGCCTGACCGCGCTTTCCACGCTCGCGACGATCGAACGGACCGGTGCGCGCCGTTTGACAGAGCTCGCGGCCGGCGAAGGGGTGACGCAGCCGTCGATGTCCAGCCTCGTCAGCCAACTGGAGAGGACCGGGCTGGTCGAGCGGCGTGCTGACCCCCAAGACGGCCGTGTGGTGCTCGTCGCCATCACGCCCGCGGGGCGGGAGCACATGAAAAGTCTGCGCCGCCGCGAGGCAGCGATCTTCGAAGTCCTGATCAGCAAGCTGGGCCGGGAACAACGAGCTTCGCTTCGTTCCGCGCTCCCGGCCCTTCGGCGCATGCTAGAGCTCGCTGACGAAGGGCTCCCCTTGACAAGGAGGACGAAATGACAGTTGTAACGGTCGGAGAAGGTGGTCCCGGGCAGGGCTTTGTCGGTGAGTGTGGCGGTGACCCCGTCCTGGTGGTCGGGGTGGACGGCTCGCCCGCGAGCTGGGACGCCTTTTTGTGGGCCGCCGACCAGGCACGGCGGGCCCACGGACGGATGATCGTCGTCTTCGCCATGCCGCTGGTCGACCGGGAGCTGGCCATGGCCTTCAATGTGCCCCTCGACTACGGCGAGGTGGAAGTTGCGCGAAGCGAGATGGCGGCCAAACTTGCCGCCGAAGTCGCCAGGCGCGCCGACGAGCTTGGTGTTGAAGCCAGCTTCGTCGCGGAGTACGGCGATGCTGCACAAGCCCTTGCTCGAGTTGCAGGCTCGACCCACGCCGGTACGATCGCCGTGGGTCGTTCGGAAAGGACGTTTCACCGCCTGGCCGGATCGCTCGATCGCGGCCTCGTGCTCAGCCCGCAATCTCCCGTGGTTGTGGTGGTACCGTGACAGATCGACTGGCCACACAGGCTCACGGCCAATTTGGCGACCACCAAAAGGCTGTAACCGGGACCGGGGACTTGAGCCTCGTCGTCGGGTATGACGGCTCTCCGCCCGCCAGTCGGGCGCTGGACGCCGCCGTTGCTTTGCTGAGAGGCCGAAAGGGTTGCGTAGAAGTGGTGTACGTGGCCCACCTACCCAGCACGGCCATGCTCTCGGCCAATGCCCTCGCCGAGCTTTGCTCCGCCTTTGACGACATCGAGCAAGAGCTTCGCACTACGGCCGACGAACGGATGCGTGGCGTGGACAGTTGGGGGTTCGAGCGGCGCCAAGGCGTGGTCGCGGACGAACTGGTTGCCATCGCCGAAGACACGCACCATGCCCGTCCGAACAACACCGTGGTGATTGTGGTAGGGAGCTCGTCCCACGCTATGCACCGCGTGGTCGGTTCGGTCGCGGTCAGCCTCGCCCGCCACTCGCCGGTGCCCCTCGTGATCGTACCCTAGGGGTGGGCGTCTTTCTCTTGCGTCACCTCGCGCATCGCGATATCTGCGGCTCCAACCCCGGTAAATGTCCAAGGCGGCGGCAGTTGGGTTTGCGTGCAATCCGATGGGACCCTGGCGTGAAGGTCCCACTGAACCCAAACACGGTCGTAATCGCCGTTTTGGGACCAGTAGTGGCTACTGATGGCTGATCGGCTGCGTTGTGGTCGGCTGTACCTGTGGTTGCACCCGATCATGCGCTGGGCCGTCGGTTATGAATAGCCCAAACATTGGGCGGCGCGAAGGAATACCAACCACTCCCTTCGAGTGGAAGTTCACCCGAGGCACCGAGCATCTCGCTTCATTCGCCACACGTGAAGGGTGGGCGATTGAGTACCCCCGGCCCCCCTTCAAGTCGGCGGGGCCTTCTGTCAGGATCTGAGCGGCGCCAGGTCCCAGACGATTATCAAGTCGGCGTTTGGCTCGCGCGGTCTCCGATCCGTCTCGCGGATATCAGGGACGTCCCTAACGTCGTAGGCGTCTTCCAGTAGGCGGCGGTAGAACGCGATCGCGGCAACATCGCCTCGGCTGTAGATGACCGTCGGGTCGTCTGGAGCCGTCGACCCTTGAGGACGGTTCAAATGCTCCGGATGGTTCACCGGAAAGCGCTCTTGTTCGAGATCACACCCCCGGGTGCGTTCCCGGCCCGTTGCGTTCATGGGTACAGCCGATCACAGCCGAAGTGATCAGTCCTCAGTAACGGCTACTGGTTCGCGAGGCCGGGACTACTGACCGTTCGAGCCCGGCGACGTTCTCGGCCCGGTCGGCGTCGAACACGCATGGGTAGGCCTGGCTGCCTTTCTGACCACCACATCTTGTCTGCTCACTGTCGAGCGGGCCGGCCCGAGGTCACGTCGGGCGCGGATCGCCGAAACCAGGCCGCCCGAGGTTAATCTCACCGACCTCGAAAGCCGGGTCATGTGTAACTGGAAGGGGTAAACGGGGTCAAGCGCAATCAATCGGCTAGCCCGATGACCAGCCACATGAAACCCACTCCGAACACAGTGCAGGCGAGAGTTAGCCGGCTCGGGTGGTGCGCCTGGGCTTCGGGAAGGATATCGGACGTGGCGAGGTAGAGGAGGAAGCCGGCAAAGAAACCGAGGTAGAGCCCCAGGATGTGATGTGGGATCGTGAAGGCGAGAGTGAGGGCGGCCCCAGTGACGGGGGCCAAGGCGTCGGCCGTCAGTAGCGTCAAGGCGCGGCGGCGATTGTTCCCGTAGAGGGAAGTGATGGTGTACGTGTGGAAGCCATCTGCGAAGTCGTGGGAAATGACGGCGACCGCAACAACTGCACCGACCGTGTTCCCGGCCTGGAACGCTGCACCTATGGCGAACCCGTCCATCACGCTGTGGCCGACCAGCGCAGAGGCGGCGAGGATCCCGACGCCGTGTTCGTGCTGGTGGTCGGTGTACTCCCCTTCGTGGCCCCTGTGGATTGCCACGGAACGCTCGATGATGTGCAGAACGAGGAAACCAAGCACGAAGGTCAGCAGCGCCGAGGGAACGTTGAAAAGGCGACCGGGCTGTTGGTCGAGGGCCTCAGGCAGCAAGTCGAAGCCGACAACGCCAAGCATGAGGCCGGCCGCGAGCCCAAGTACGAGGTGCTGGTAGTCGCGGATCCGAACCGGCTTTCACCCGCGCCTCCGATCCTCAATCCCTTGGTCGCAGGGACGGACCGCTGAGATCAGCCAGCGTCGGCCGAGGGCCCCAGACGGTTTGGCTCTCCCCAACGACTATCGGCCCAGTCTCTCGACGAGGGACCGGCGAAATAGTACTGTGCCAGCCGCAGCACCTGTGCTTCATCCAGGTGGTCGATGTCGACCCGCACATCCGCCACCAGCTTGGCGGCGACATCCTTGCGGTGCTCCTCGACGTAGGTGACCCAATGGTGAGACGCATTTGCCCTGCCCTTGCCGTGGCCCAATAACAGGATCGCGCCCGCCGGTGCCAGGGCCTCGGTGAGTTCGCGCCAGTACTCCGGGCTGTCGTCCTCGTAGGTACCTTTGGGGTTCCCGGCCAGGTGATGAACCTTGTGGAAGCGCCCGCGGGGATCGGCGGCAACAATGTGCCCGGGCCGTTGGCCGGGCGACGCGTCGG
>PMLI01000148.1 GCA_003158835.1 Acidimicrobiaceae bacterium | reverse complement strand
GTCGGCCTGGACACCCTCGTCGGTGACAAACAGGCCTTTATCAACGCGACTAGGACATTCCTGGTCGGCGAGCAGGAGCTCCTCCTCCCCCCCGAGAAGACTGTGGTCGAGATCCTCGAGGACGTGCCCCGCAACCAGGAGGTCTTAGCGGGCTGCCAGAGACTGGCTCAGAACGGCTATACGCTCGCCCTGGACGACCACCTCCCGGGAGGACAGGACGACCCCTTCCTTCAGCTGGTGTCCATGGTCAAGCTCGACGTCCTCGGCCTGGCTCCGGCCCAACTGAGCGATGCCGTCCGGCACTGCTCCTCCTTCGGCGTGAAGCTGATCGCGAAAAGGGTCGAGACCCGCGAGCAACTGAAGGCTTGCCAGGAGCTCGGCTTCGACCTCTATCAGGGCTATCTGCTCAGCCGCCCCGAGATCGTCGAGGGCCACGAGCTGAGCCCGAGCAGGCTCACGTGCTTGCGGATAATCGACAAGCTCTGCGACCCGCGTACCTCGGCCGGTGAAGTGGAGAGCATCGTCCGGACGGACGCCGCCCTCAGCTACCAGTTCCTTCGGGCGGCCGGCGCCGGCGCCGCCTGGGGCTTCTTCCGGCGGATCAGTTCGGTGCGCGAGGCCGTGGTCCTGCTCGGCGAGCGCCGGATACGCGCCCTGGTCATGCTCATCCTGCTGAGCGGTGGTCACGAGGGCTCGGACGAGCAGCTCAACATCGCCATGACGAGGGCACGCATGGCCGAACTGCTGGCCCTGGCGACCGAGCCCCGCCTGGCCGGCTCGGCCTTCACCGTGGGGCTGGTGTCGGCGCTCGACCTGTTGCTGCGGGCGCCCCTGTCGGCGATCGTCGAAAGCATGTCGCTGGGCAACGACCTCGAGGAGGCGTTGCTTTGGCACACCGGCGTGCTCGGCGACGTCCTGGCCGACGTCCTGGCCTGGGAGCTCGGGGCCGACGGTTTCGATCTGCGTTCCGGGCCCAACCCGGCTGAGGTGGAGCAGTGTTATTTTGAGGCCCTCGCCTGGGCCGGCGGGGTTTGTGGGGTGCTCGAGCCGAGCGCCTGAGACGAAGGCGGTCCCGACGGCCACAAGTTGGTGGGGTAGTGCGAACGCGCTAACTTCCTGGCCATGTCCCAATCCCAACCCCGAGTCCGTACCGGAATTATCGGTTCCCAGTTCGAAGCCGACGTGCACGCCGCTTCGATCGCAGTGGGACAGGCCGTCCAAGCCGTGGCCGTGGCGTCGCCTACAGCCGGGCACGCGCAGGCGCTCGCCGACCGCTACGAGATCCCGAAAGCTTTCACCGATTACCGCAAGCTACTCGACGACCCTGATATCGAGATGGTGACCATCGCGGCCCCCAACCAGCTCCACTGCCAGATCACCCTCGAGGCCGCGGCCGCCGGAAAGCACGTCGTAGTCGAAAAGCCGATGGCGATGACAATCGCCGAATGTGACGAGATGATAAGCGCGTGCGCGGCGGCGGGCGTCCACCTGTTTTATGCCGAAGAACTTTTCTTCACGCCCAAGTACGTCAAGGCCAAAGAAATTGCTGACCAGGGTGGGCTGGGCGAGGTCTTCCTGGTCAAGCAGACAGAAATGCACTCCGGTCCTCATGCCGACTGGTTCTGGGACGTCGAACGGTCCGGAGGGGGCGCCTTCATGGACATGGGTTGTCACGGGACCGCCTTTTGCTATTGGTTCCTGGGCCGGCCGCAGCCGGTAGCCATCACTGCCCACATGGGCACATATGTACACAAAGAAAGGACCAGGGGCGACGACCATTCGTTTGCGGTCGTCGAATTTGCCAACGGTGCCATCGGCCAGGTGGAGGACAGTTGGGCGCGACCGGGCGGGATGGACGACCGCATAGAAGTCTACGGGAGCGAAGGCGTCACGTACGCCAACCTGCATATGGGCAACGCCTTGCCGACCTACTCGGAAAAGGGTTACGGCTACGCAGTCGAAAAGGCGCCCACCACGCGGGGATGGAGCTATCCGGTATTCGAGGAACTGTGGAATTATGGGTTCCCTCAGGAAATGGACCACTTCGCGCGTTGCGTCCGCGGCCTCGAGGAGCCTCGGGCCACCGGCCGCGACGGCCGCGTCGTCCAAGAGCTCCTTTTCGCCGGCTACCAATCCGCCGGTCTGGGCCGGCGCGTGGCCCTGCCCTTTGACCCCGGCCCGGCCCGGCGGCCGATCGACCTCTGGTTCGAACCGGTCCAGTAGGACAAGTTTGTCATGTCATTTAATGTGTGATAGACCCTGTTTGTGCGCGACCGTGACGGCGCCCTGTCACCGGGATGACCGGGAGCGTCGGCTGCGCTCCCCCCGGCTCCACGAACGGGAACGGGGGGAGCGCAGAGCCCGCCATCGGGGTTGATATCGGCGCCAGCCGCCTGAAGCTGGCGCTTGTCGATCGGACCGGCGCCGTGCTCCGGTCCCGCGTTTGCCCCACCCCGCAAACGGGGACCGGGCCGGAAGTGGTGGATGAAATCTGCTCCGCCATCCTCGCTTTCCGGGACGACGGGCCGGCCCTGGCGGTCGCTCCCCGAGGCACGGGGATCGTGGTACCCCACTTCTCCGAAGGCCCGGACTGGACCCAGCGCTGGGCCAACAACATGGGCGCCCTCGAGGGGATCGCGTTGCGCCCCCTTCTCACAAAACGCCTCGGTGGCGAGCTGGCCATAGCCAATGATGTGAGCGCTGCCACCATGGCCGAGCACATGTTCGGCTTGGGCCGCGGGGTGGACCGCTTGTTGTTGATGGCGATCGGCACCGGCATTTCGATCGGCGTGATCGTCGACGGCGAACTGCTGCAGTACACGTGGGGCACGGCGGGAGACACGGGCCACATCGTCGTCGACATCGAGGGCATGCACGAGTGCACATGCGGCGCCCGCGGTTGCCTCGAGACGGTGGCGTCAGGCACCGGGATCGGGCGAGCAGCGGTCCGGGCCGCGTTGCGCGGAGAGACTACGGCGCTGGCCGCCATTCTCGAGGCCGGCCGAGACATCTCCGCCGCCGACGTCGCCGAGGCGGCGCGGCAGGGCGACCCGATGGCCAGGGCCGTTTTCGACCGGGCCGCGTTCTTCCTCGGGGTGGCGCTCGCCAGTTTCGTGCAAGTCTTCTGTCCCCAGCTCGTCGTCCTGGCCGGGGGTGTAACGGCGTCGAGCGACCTGTGGCTGGAGCGCCTCCGTCAATCGCTCCACGAGATCGGGAGCCCGGCGCGCCTGTCGAAGTTGCAGGGAGTGGAGCTGTCGGCGTTCCCGCACATGGGAGCCGCCATCGGGAGTGCCGGCCTGGTCCTGTACCCCGGCCTCTACCTGCGTGATCGCATACCAACGGAAAGTCAGGTGGACCAATGACAAAAGGACGCATGCTCGACTACATCCGCGAACAGCCGGAGTCGGTCGCCAACACGCGGCGCGTGTGCCGGCCGGGCATCGCCGAGCTGCAACAAATCTGGGCCGGTATGCCCCCCAAGCATGTAATCGTGGCCGGGCTGGGGAGCTCGTACACGGCCGCCCAAATGGCGTCCCCGCTGCTACGCCGCTGCCTGCCCGTCCCGACTTCGGTCACGGTGGCCACCGAGGTCGGTGTGGACCTGGGCCTGCCTCTCGGTCCCGACACCCTCGTGGTG
This sequence comes from Acidimicrobiaceae bacterium, assembly GCA_003158835.1. Classification (GTDB taxonomy): domain Bacteria; phylum Actinomycetota; class Acidimicrobiia; order Acidimicrobiales; family Palsa-688; genus Fen-671. The sequence continues at coordinate 1,935 of PMLI01000148.1, read as the reverse complement.
CTGGTCTCGCGCTCGGGTGAGCGCGGGGGCATCGTCGATGCGCAACTGGCGGCCCGGCGGGCCGGGGCGACCTGCGTTGCCGTCACGGCCGTCGAGTCGAGCCTCCTGGGCCAGGGGGCGGATGTGGTGATCGTGACCGGCGAGGGCCCGGAGAGCACCTACGCCAAGACCAAGAGCGTGATCGCCACCGCTACGGCGCTGATGGAGCTGGGCCTGGCCTTCGGTGCTGACGCCGAGGAGATGTCCCGGCTGGAGGCGGCTCTGGCCGGGGTACCGGAGATCCTGACGCGGGAGATCGAGGAGGCCGAGCACCACTTGGAGCCGCTGGCAAGCCGACTGGCGCGGCACCAGTCGGCGCTGATCACGGGTACGGCGGGGAACCAGGGCGTGGCCCAGGAAGGCGCCATCAAGATCCAGGAGGCGGCGGCCCTGACTTGCGAGTGGGACGAGGCAGGGAGCGCATATTACGGGACCGTGACCATCCTCAGCCCGGGCTGGCTCTTCGTGGCGCTCGTCACCCGAGCCGATTACCACCTCAGCCGGGCCCTTCTCGACCTGGCGGGCCAATTCGGCGCCTACCGGCTCTGCATCGCCGAACCAGGCCTGGAACTCGATGGCAACGCCGAAGCGGTGGTCCGCGTCGGCGAGGCCGGCGACCCTTTGCTGGCACCCCTTTTGTTCTTGCCGCCCATCCACCTCCTCACTTATCACCTCGCCGCAGGGCGGGGCCTCAACCCCGATGAGCCGCTGTTCGCCGACATGATGCTCAAGGCGATGCTGCCACCGGGACGGGAGGAGCCGGACTGGCGACCTGCCGCCGTCCAGGAGGGGCCGGACGGTGGCTAAGAGATGCATTGGAGCAATGCCGATAAGGAGGGGCCAAACATGAAATTGACGCTCACAACGGGGGACCGTGCCAATCGGAGCAGGGGCCGCTCCGCCAGGGGCTGGAAACCGCTAACCCTGGTGGCCGCGGTTGCGGTAGCCGCGACCTCCATCGTCCCGGCCAGCGCCGCGACAGCCTCCGGGAGCAACAGCACCGTCGGAGGCAAGCTGGTCATCAGCAGCTATATGGGCACCACGTGGGACTGCCGGTTCAACCCGTTCAACCCGGCCATCAACTTCCTCTCAGTCGGCTTCATGTACGAACCGCTCGAGTTCATCAACATCCTGCAGACCAGTTCCTCCGGGGCCAACCCCGTGACCCCGTGGTTGGCGACCGGGTCCACCTGGAGCAACGACTCCAAGACGCTGACCTTTACCATCCGCAGCGGGGTGAAGTGGAACGATGGCAAGCCTTTCAGTGCCGCTGACGTGGCGTACACGTTCAACGCCATGAAGAGTTCGGCCGCTTTGGATCTCAACGCCCTGTGGAAGGCCGATGGGGGACCGCTCACCGCCGTGTCGGCCGAAGGCGCCGGCAAAGTCGTGTTCAGCTTCGACGTGCCGGCCCGTACCTACTTCTACTACGTAGCCGACTTGGTCCCGATCGTCCCCGAGCACATCTGGGGCTCGCTCACCCAAAACAAGCTCGCCGGCTACGCCGACAGCAACCCCGTCGGCACGGGCCCGTACGAAGTTGGCAACTGCACCCAGGACAACGTCAAGTACCTGCGCAACGCCGGCTACTGGCAGAGCCGGCCCGGCCACCCGGTGCCCCGGATCGAGGAAGTGGACTACCCGGCGTTCCTCGGCAACGGCCAGGCCAACCTTGCCCTTATCCAGGGCCAGGCTCAGTGGGGTGCGCAGCCCATCCCCAACATCCAGACCGCCTACGTCGGTCGGGACCCCAAACACCGCCACGTCAGGTTCCCGCCCGTACTAAACGTGTCGCTGTTCCCCAACCTGACCAACCCGCTGCTGAGCAACCTGGCCGTACGTAAAGCGATAAGCCTGGCCATGAACCGGCCCGACGTTGCCAAGCGAGGCGAGACC
>PMLI01000442.1 GCA_003158835.1 Acidimicrobiaceae bacterium | reverse complement strand
TGTCGTACCTCTCCTCTAGTCGTCGCCAGCTCAACCCCACGCCCCAGTCCCCTCGCCTTCTCTCCGCTCCAAATCCAAGGACACACGCCCACCGCCCACCCCTGTCCTCTCGCCCTTCTTCAGTCCCAAATCCAAGGAGACACCTCTGCACCCGGAGGTGCCGGGCAGTCAGGCCCGGTGGAGGGCAGCCGGCCATGATGGGCCTGGCCAAATGGCCCCCGACGGGTGGCGGTACTACGCCGAGGAGATAGCCCTCGGCCGAGAGAACCACTTCGCCGGCCACGGGGAGGAGCCCGGCCGCTGGGTAGGCCGGGGGGCTGAGGCCCTCGCGCTGTCCGGCCCGGTCGGACCAGAGGAGATGTCCCGGCTCTTCGGGCAGGGACGCCACCCCGAGACCGGTGAGGCTTTGGGCCGCCCGTTCGGCGGTGACAGCGCGGACGCGAAATGCAAAGAGGGGCAGGGCGGGGTGGACCAGGTGGCGGGTTACGCCCTTTCGTTCTCGCCGCCCAAATCGGTCTCGGTGCTGTGGGCGCTCGCCGACGAAGCCGTAACGGTGGGGGTGCATGCGGCCCAGGACGCCGCCGTGAATGCGGCTTTGGAGTTCTTACAGGACCACGCCGGTTTTACCCGCCGAGGCCGGGGCGGGCTGGTCCAGGCCGACACCGACGGGTATGTGGCCGCCGCCTTCACGCACCGCACGTCGAGAGCGGGCGACCCCCAGTTGCACACCCATGTCCTGCTTTCTGCCAAAATCCGGGCCAGTAGCGACGGCCATTGGCTGGCCCTGGACGGCCGGGAGCTATTCGAGGTGCAAAAGGCGGCCGGGCTCATCTACAAAGCCGGCCTGCGGGCCGAGCTGTCGGCCCGGCTGGGGGTGGCCTGGGGCGAGGTCGGCGCCGACGGGGCGGCCGAGGTCGCCGGCGTGCCGGTTGGCCTGGTCGAGAACTTCTCCACCCGCCGCGCCCAGGTTGAAGCGCGGGCTGCCCAGCTGATCGGGGCCAAGGAGGCAATGCTGGGCCGCTCGCTCGGCGGCGGGGACGGGCCGCCCTGTTCCAGTTGGCCGCCTACCGGTCCCGGGCGGCCAAGCCGGAAGGTGGCGAGACGACCGAAGCGCTGCGGGCCCGGTGGCGCCGGGAGGCCACCGAGGCCATGACCCGGAAAACTGGCTGACAGCCGCCCTGCCGCCGGCTCCGAGCACCAGCCCGCCTCGTCGTAGCGCCGCGGCAGGCACGTCGGTGGCGAGCTTCGTGGCCGAGGTTCTCGAGGCTCTTGAGCGGGGCCATTCGACCTGGGGTCGTGCCGACGTCGTCGAAGCGCTGGCCGTGCGGGTGGCGCCTTCGGCTGCCGACAACGCCGAGGCGGTCCGCCGTCTGGTCGACGCCGCCAGCGACGAACTACTGGCCGAGCCCGATGTCGTCTGCCTCGGTGCTGAAGGCCTCACCGTGCCTGATGTCCTGCGCCGCCGGGACGGGTTAAGCCCCATCCGGCGCCATGGGGCGGCCCGCTATAGCACCTGGCGGGCGCTTCACGCCGAGCAAGCCATCTTGGAGGTCACCGAGGCCGGCCGGGACGCCCATGTCGGCGTAGTGGCCGAGCCCACCGTGGAGACGGCTATTAATGATGCGGGGTTGGGCGAGGACCAGGCCGAAGCCGTGCGCCGGCTGTGCCAAGGGGGCGAGCGGGTGGCCGTGGTGGTCGGCCCGGCCGGCTCGGGCAAGTTCCGCAGCCTGGCGGCGGCGCGCTCGGCGTGGGAGGCGGCCGACGTGGCGGTAAGGGGAGTGGCCCCTTCCGCCGTCGCCGCCGGTGTGCTCACCGAACAAGCCGGTATCCGCTCGGAGACCTTGGCCAAGTTCCTCCTCGCCACCGGCCGGCCCGGGGGCGCTCTGGGTCGAGGCGAGGTCGTCGTTTGCGACGAGGCGTCCATGGTCTCGACCCGCGACTTGGCCAAACTGGTAGACCTGGTCGAAGGGGCCGGGCCAAACTGGTCCTGGTTGGACCCATAGCCGGCCGGGACGGGACATCACGCCAACATCGCCGCCGAGGCCAAAAAACCCTGTTCAGGGGGCACGTGGCGACACGGGCCGGATCGACCGTCATGGCCGCGCCCCTGTGAGTTCCTCGCCTCGGCTGTCAGTGGAGCCGTTCGTGCCCCAATGGCTGGTTCTTCTAGTACGGAGCACAGGCGGCTGGGACCAGGAGCGAATATACGATGTGGTCGATGGTCATGTCGCGAGCTCCGCGTTGTGGCGCTTCACGCAAAGCGGGTCCGCGCGGTGGTTTCGCAAACGACCCCCCATCTGCGGCTGGTACTGGCCGGTCGACCCGACGTGCCGGTTCTACCACTACTGCCAGCTCGCGAAGGGTCACGCGGGACCTCACAGGTGCAAAGAGGTTGCCGTTTCTTGAGCGGCGACAAAGCCCTTAGTGCGCGGTGTTCACGATTGGGCGAGCCGCAAGATGGCAGCCTCCGCATCGGAGGGGAGACACGCTTTACGGAGGTCATGGCGACCGTGCCGGCCATGGCCGAGATGGTGAACGTGACGCAGCGCTCTAAGTTCGAACTAGGGAGCAAACTCGGTGACCGAGCCCCCGATGCGGTTGGCAACAATGAGGTCTCTCCCACTCAGTAAAAGAGCATCGGGGCCGTCGAACCCGAATGCCGGCCCCGAACAGACCCCCATAAGTGCTCCTGTGGAGGCGTTCATCTCGACGACCTCGTCGTCGGAATAACCCGTCACAAACAAGTCGTTGCCTCGAACTGCGATGGCCAAGGAGCCCCGTGGGCCGGAGGAAAATTCCCTGACCAGCTTCCCCGTAGCTTTGTCGACCTCGTAAACCGGGCCACGGGCTTCTCCGACGAAAATGTCCCGTCCGCTCGTCGCTATCGCGTCTGGGACCGTCGAGTTGAACGCGACGCCGGACAGTACCCGGAGCGCTGCGCCAGTTGCAGCGTCGATCTCGACTACTGAGCCGCCACTGCCATTGTCGCCGCCGTTAGCTACCCAGAGGTCTGCCCCGGAAGCAGCCAGGGCAGCGGCGTACTGGATGTGATAGGCGGCTGATGAGAAGACTCGCACCAGCACCCCGGAGGAGGCGTCGATCTCGGTTACCGGGCCGATGGCGCTCGCCACGAACAAGTGCTGCCCGGCGACGGTAAGTGCGTCCGGCTCGCCGAACTGGTACTCCTGGGACGATAGGACTCGCACGACAGCCCCGCTGGACGCGTTGACTTCCGTGACGCTCCCTCCGTCGCTGAGTCCCTCGTCCACGCTCGCCACGAACAGGTTGTCGCCGTCGAGCGCAACGGCGTCAGGGCCGTTGAAGCTGTACTTCGATGCTGACAGGACGCGCACCAGCGTTCCTGTCGTGGCGTCGAACTCGGTGACAGAGCTGTCCTCGTTGTTGGTTACGAAGACGTCGTCTCCCCGGGCCGCGAGGGCATCGGGCTCGGCGAACCGGTAGGGGGAGCTAGGGACCACCCTCACAAGCGCTCTCGTCGGGAGGTCCAGCTCGCTGACTCCGCCGCTGCCATTGAGGACGAACAGCATCTGCCCGTCCAGCGCCATGGCACCCGGCCCATTGAACTGGTACTCAGGTGCGGAGAGCACCCGCACCGTCGCCCCCGTCGAGACGTCGAGCTCGGTCACGGACTTTCCCAGGGTGCTCGCAACGTAAAGGTCGTTGCCCGCCAGCGCCATTTCACCCGGACCGTAAATTGGGTGCTCGGGGGACGAGAGGACCCTTATTGGGGTGTCATTGGAAGCGTCGAGCTCCGTGACCGAGCCGCTGTGGAAGTTGGCGACAAACAGGTCGTCGCCGGCCTGGACGAACGAATCCGGACCGTCGAACTGGTAGGCGGGGCCCGACAGTACCCGCTCCAAGGCTCCGGTCGAGGAGCGGAGCTCAGTAATGGAGGTACCGCCTGCGTTGGCGACGAACAGGTTACCCCCGACTAGTGCGAGCGCCTCCGGGTAGTCGAAGCCGTACGCCGCGCCGGACATCACCCTTACCAAAGCGCCGGTCGAGGCGTTGAGCTGGGTTACCGAATTACCCAAGAAATTCGCAACGAAGAGACCGTCGCCGTTTGAGAGGAGGGCGTCGGGGTAGTTGAAGCCGTACTCTTTGCCCGCCACTACCCTCACCACGGCGCCTGTCGAGACGTCGAGCTCAGTGACGGCCCCCTCCCTCCCCTCGGGCCCGCATACGAAAAGGTTCTGGCCGGCCAGGGCCATCGCGAGCGGACGCGAGAAGTGGTAAGTCGGTCCGGAGAACTCCCTCACCCGCGCTCCCGTGGTGGCGTCGAGCTCGGACACGGACCCGCCAGCGCTGGCGACTAACAGGTCCTGTCCGTCGCGCAAGATGGCAACTGGCTCGTCGAACCCCCAACCCAGCACGCGTACCCCATCAGACGGACCGGTGGAGGAGTAGCCAGGGCTGACGGGCAGGCCCAGCCCCACGAGCGCAAAGGGAATGAGCATGGCAGCCAGTCCCGTCCGGGTCGCGGTACGCCGAGCGGCCGGGCTCATGCTCACGACGCTAGTGCCGGGCCCTTCCGCCACTCCGGTGATCCCCCTTTCGTCGGTGGCAAGACGGCAACCGCACCCCGACTCGAACGGCTCCGGTGGAGCTTGGGTGATGTGCAATCCGATCCCGGCCTCCGATCCGCGGTTTGCCAACCGTCTCCTACCCTAAGGTCGACATGTCGCCACATCCCGGCACGACCTACCACACGGCTCAGGCGCTGTTCTGTCCCTGTCGAGGTACCCGACCGAGGCATCAGCTCCCGTCCCAAGCCCTGCTCCGCTCAACCTGGTGCTGGCGGACAGAGGACGTAGGCTTGGTGTCGTGACTTTCACGCGCATCACCGTGGACGCTGCCGTCATGGGTGGGATGCCTTGCATCCGGGGACTTCGTGTCCCAGTGGCCACGGTGGTGTCCATGGTGGCCGACGGTATGACCGCTGACGAAATCCTCGCCGACCTTCCGTACCTCGAGCGTGAGGACATCACAGAGGCCCTGAGGTTTGCGGCTGAGGCGGTCCGCGAACGGGAGTTGCCGCTGCTGCCCAGCCCGGCGTGAGGTTCCTGGTCGACATCAACCTCTCTCCCCGCCTGGCTGACCAGCTGGGAGCCCTTGGCCACGATGTTGTGCACGCCTGGTCTCTCGGGCTGGGTTCGGCACCCCACGCAGTGCTGCTGGAAAGGGCCCGCTCCGAGAACAGGGTATTGGTGTCGGCAGACTCCGACTGTGGGACGATCCTGGCTGCGACACGGGCGACCACGCCGTCGGTGCTCTACCTGCGGGGGGTGAGCTGACGCCGCGTCGACGACCTCGTCGCCCGGGTCGTCATCGCTCTCCCGGCCATCCAGGAAGCGCTCACGGCTGGGAGCCTCGTGGTGGTCGAGCCTGCCATCGTTCGCATCCGTTCACTGCCGATCCTCTAACGGAGCGGCGCAGCCCGCTGGTCACAACGTGGTCACAAACGTTCCATAACGGGGCCGTACAGGGCATCACACGCCGTCAGCCGCTCACGGCAAAAGACCTGCTCAGCCCGGATATGGCAGCACGGGCCGGACCGGCCATCACGGCCCCGCCGTGAGTTCGAGTCCTCCCCCCCGAGCACCGTTGCACCACAAAGCCCCAGGTCACAGGCCTGGGGCTTCTGTTTGAGAGGGCCGAGCACCTATTCAGAAGCAGGCGCCTGGCTCGGTGCTCGGGTAAGGCCAACCGTTGTACTGGAAGTTCGTCGTCGAGATGGACGCCGTGTTCGCGGTGAGCTTCCATCCCGGTACCGCGTCTCCGTGGGCCCACTGCGGGAACGTGGGGGCGGCAGTGAGAAGCCCTTTTTGGATGACGGCGTTGAGAACGGTGAGCGAAACCAGCTTTGTGCCCACCCACAAGCCCGGAGAGAGCACGAGGGTGCCGTCGTCACCAGTCAACTGGCCGGTGGCGTCAACCTTCGGCGGGTTCGTGTTGGCGTAGACGAGTACGGCGCCGCCACCGGACGCACCGTTCACAAGGGAGTAGGCGAGGCCTCCGAGCTTCAAACCGGGACCACTCAGCTGGGACAGGACCTGAGTCATGCTGGTGGGGTCGTTCGTCATGGCCGCCAGGATCTGGCTTGCCGCAGCGTCGGACTTAAGCCCGGCGAGCTCAGTGACAAACTGGCTTACTGTCGTATTGCCCGGCGAAGTGACCGTGAGCGTTTGGTCGGGCGAGGTGTCGTTCAGGTCTGAGGTGATCAAGTTCCCGGTGGCGTCCTTGGCCCACGCATTGAGGGGGAACATCCCTGGCACCGTGCCGACCGTCATCGTGAAGTCGTAGGTGCCGTCGGCAGTGGTCACGACGTCAACTGGCGTCCCCAATGCGCTCACGGGCGACCCCGTGGGCCAAATCCTGGTCCCTGCAGAACCACATATGGTGGCCAATGCGCCGCCTGTGGTTGCAGCTTGGCCGGTTTCACTCGGCTTTGGCCGCAAAGAAACGGTAACGCCCCCGTCCGGCTGGCCGAACTTCGTCGTCTTTATCTCTCCCTTGACTACCGTCAAACCATCGGCCCTGACGCTGGCCTGGGACAACGTCAGCGTCACCTTCAGGCCGCCGTTGAGCGTGAAGTCGGCATGCGCCACCGCGCCCGCGGCTACGGAGAGACCGAGGCTGGCGGGGTCGAAACGGGGAGGCTGGATGCCGGCGGGGCCGCCAGAGGGGGAGACGCTGTAATCCCCGGCCTTGACGTTGATCGAGTAGAAACCCGACGTGGCGTCCACCGGGCTGGTGCCGCCGCCGGCGCCCCGGGCACTGACCGTCGCACTCGGGGCCGCTTGCCGGTCCTTGTCGAGGACGTAGCCGCTGATGGTCCCCCCGGGTTTGCCGGAGTTCCACAGAAGGTAAAGCAGCGCCGGGTCGTTGTTCTGCCTCACGAAAACGGGCGTCCACACCGGGAGCGCTGAGACCTTGACGTCGCAAACACTCGTGTTCGCCGCACAGGTGCCGTTGACGCCCGCAACAGCGACGCCGTACGAGCTGTTCCAGTCGAGATGGTTATAGACACAGCCCGCGTCCCCGCACGCCACGGCCTTTTCGGTCTGCAGCGGAGACGGGCCCGTCAACCTGAAGATCCCGTCCTTGTCCGGGTGCGTAAACAATACGACCGTACCCGGCATAGGGATGACAGCGCCCTCGCACAGCCCGTACCCGGAGCCGGTGTAGTAGCAATGCGGGACCGGCGGCGGCTTGTCAGTCGCCTGGGTCGCAGTTGTCGGTACTGAACTCGAAGTGACTGTTGTTGATGCCGAGGCCGAGGTGACCGTCGAGGGCGTCGAACTCGACGGAGTGGCCGTCGGTGGGCCGCTGGAACAGCCCGCGGCCAAGACCGCCAGCCCCATTACGATGAAGCGCCTCGCCTTCATCGGTCCTCCTCGCTGGCCAACCTGAAGCCTGGCCACTTGATAGAGCTGGCCAACGCTCTCTTTCTCCGGTTATGGCCGATCGCGGTCATCGTGCGTGCCCACGCCACGGTCCGCCAGGGCCGAATGTCACAAACTCCGCCGCTAAGCGAAGCTCGCGGGCACTACCATACGTCAGAGCTCCGTCGACGATCACCGGGCCCGCTGGGTACCCGTAACCGTCGGGTGGCTGGTCACGGTCGCCGGCGCGACGGCAAGACGGAGGTCGGGCGAACGGGGCTCTACGGCAGACTTCGCCCATGCGCACAGCCAATCTTCTGGCGTCGGCGACCCTGACGGTGCTGGTCGGGCTGACGGCGGTCTCGGGGGCGTCCGCCGCCGTCCGCGCCCCCGCCACGGCACCGAAACCCCCGGTGGTCCCTGAGCCCTGGAACCCCCCCTTCGCCTGCAACCAGCACTCCAATCTCGGTGTCCAGGGTTGCGCCGACTGCACAAGTCAGTCGGACGAGTACGAGGGAGGGACGCAGCAACCGCTCGAGTACATGTTGTGCCTTGCCGTCGATGACCAATCGCGGATTACCGACCTGAGGGGCTTTTACGAGGACCTCGTCCAGGGTCGTAAGGATGTTCCCGAGTTCCCGTAACGGTCACACAGAAAGCGGCGGTGGGGGCGCCGGCTGGCCCGTGGCGAGCCCGGCTCGGGACGGCGACGCATCGCTCCCGTTCACGCCCACGGCCGCCATGGCCCCACCGGGCGAGCTGCTCGCCACACGCCGGCGGGCCGAACGGCTCTGGGTCACCAGCTGGTCGAAAAACCGGTCCGCCTCCTGTACGTCCCGGTCGCGCAGCTCCGCCCGTACGCCCCTGCCGGCCGCGTCTACATGGACGGTACGTAGATGGAGGGCACGCTGTACCGGGCCCTCCACCCGGCGGATGCTCTGGACCTTCTCCAGGGGGACCCACGTAGTGACCTTTTTCAGCCGGCCCGTCGTGGCCGCCAGTACGGCGCCGTCGCAACCGGCAGCCAGGAGGTGGTAGCTGAACGGCGCCTTCCACCGGGCCCGACGGGGCGGCCGGCTCAGCTCGAACTGCCTCAATCCCAGCAGATCGGAAAAGAGGCGGTCCGCCACCGCGCCGCGGCCGACCGGCAGGAGCGACTTGGTGACCCGGCCCGACCTCGTGCCTTGCTCCTGGCCGGGCGACCCGGCCACGTCCACCTCCAGGCGGCACCACCCCAGCGCCCGCCACAAGAGCGGCTCGATTTTCCTCACGGCCTGGACCCGGGCGAAGGGCACCGTCTCCGAAACGGTCGACAGAAGCCCTCGCCGCACCCGGATCCCATCGGGCGCCAACCCGACCGCAAAGCCGTACTGGTCGGCCACCCGGCGCCAGGTGAGGCGGGCAAAGCCCAGCAGGTACACGACAAGGGTCCCGACGGAGGCGGCCGCAGCGGCCGGGGACACCGTTACCAAAAGGATTATGACCACCACCAGGCACAGAGCCAAAGGGGCGGCCGGCGACAGGAGAGCGGCAGCCACCAACTGCCCGGTGGCAACGGTTGCCATCGGTTGTTCGGCTGGCTCCGGGGTCCCCAGGTCGAGGCCGTGGTGCCCCGCCAGCAATCGAGCTCTCAGGTCCAGCGCCACCGGCTCCGACAGGTAGGCGAGGCGCCCCCCCGAGCGTGACGACCCGGCCAGCCGGACCCGCAACTCGGCCAGGCCCACCAGGCGGGCCAGGAACGGCCGGACTACATCCACCGCCTGGATCCGGGCCAGAGGCAACTGCCGTGCATCGCGTCTCACCAGCCCGGTCTCGATCCGCAGGGTGGTCCCGTCCAGCGCCCACCTCGTCACCAGCCACCTCACGACGCTTACGACCAGGGCCAGGACGACGATCCCGAGGGCGGCCAGGAACGCCCAGCCACCACCCCCGCTCCCCCGGGCAGAGTCTTCGCCGATCACGAGCACCAGTACGACCGCGCTCCGGCCGGCCAGGACGACCGGCGTCAGGGGGTGCAGCTTCTGCCAGAGAGGACCGGTGGGCAAAACCGTCACAAGCCGGCTGCCTTTGCCTCCCCGAGCGCAGCCAGCCGGTCCCGCAGCCGCGCCGCCTCCTCGCGCTCGAGGCCGGGGATACGAGCGTCGCTGGCGGCGGCGGCGGTGTGTAGCTTGACGGTGGCAAGCTTGAACAACCGCTCGACTGGGCCCGCCGTAACGTCGACGAACTGCATGCGCCCGTAAGGCACAACCGATTGGCGCCGGAACATGACCCCGCGGGAGGCAACCAGGTCTTCGTCACGCTCCTGGTACGCCCACGCCCGGAAGCGGCGGTGCACCACAAACAGGCAAACCGCCCCTGCGGCCAGCACGGCCACCGCCACGCCGATGCCGGCGGCCGCGTTGCTGGCCGCACCCCCTGCCCCTGCGGCTATGGCGCCCGCTACCGTCACCGTGACCACCTCGAAGAACCGCATCTGCCACAAGCGGGGCGACGGTCGCCTCCATGTAAGGTCGTTCCAGCCCACCATCACCGTTCGAGGGTACGCCCTGGCTGCGCCGCCCAGGAGCGAAGACGCCAGACCGCGGCGCCGGCACCCCCCTCCGCGGCCGCAACGGCCGGTCAGGGCCCAGGTAGCAGGGCCCCATTCGAGGCCGCCTGCCCCGGGACGAGCCTGGTCTAGAATGCTCCCGCGCTTGGCCCCATCGTCTAGCGGCCTAGGACACCACCCTCTCAAGGTGGAGGCACGGGTTCGAACCCCGTTGGGGCTGCCAGGACGTCTTCACATTTGAGACGTCATCATCTTCACATTTGGCAGGGACCGTTATGGTGAGAGCGCTGTAGCCACCGGTCGCGGGAGACCGGGCGCACCAGGTCAAGCCTGACTGTGGTGGAGCTCTCAATGACGTCAGGCCCGTGACGCCGTCCGGGGCCCGAGCACTCCCGTGGGGTGCGGCGGCAGCGGGGCTCAGGGCCCGGCGCCGGTGCTCACCAGTTCCGCCAGGCCCCGGCGTCTGCGTTTGCGCCGGCGGGGGCCAAGACCGCTTGCGGCCCGGCGAGCGTCGTCGGCCTGTCGGGCCTCGAAGGCGTCCAGCACCCGCCAGTTGCGCACCACCAGGCAGCAGGTGAGGAACACGGTGATGGCGCTGAGCCCCATGAGCCGGCACCAGCCCCGGGAGATGTCGTTGCTGGCCGGGTCTTTGATGGTCGAGAACGTCCGCTCGGCGGCGCTGCGCCGGGCATAGGAGGCCCTCCAAGCCGCCGAGGGGTAATCATGCTTCTGGGCCGTCTTGGCGTTCACGGCGGGGGGCACGGTCAGGGTCTGCTGGCCACAGCACCGGGGTGGTCCTTCGGGAAGGTACAGGACCGTAGGGCGCTCGTGCGACAGGGCCATGGACGCCGGGCGCAAGGGGCAGCGCAACTTGCCCATGACCGCAGGGCAGCTCACCCGGTGGTAACCGTCCTTGTCCTCGGCGCAAATTGGCGACAACTTATAGTGAGCCAGCTCAGCCGTTTTCTGGTCATGCTCCGCTATCTGTTCGGCACTGGCGTCCCGGGCCAGGGGCACCAGGCTGAGCAAGCCGGCCGGTGTGGCCGGGCAGTACAGGTTGCCGTTGGCACAAGTCGCCCCGCCGAAGGTCCCCCGGGGGCCGCGGTCATTGGGGTGCAGGTCGGTGACCAGCTTGGCCCCCAGGGCCAGCAGCGGCAGGGCCCAGTGCTCGGCCCGGCGGTGGGCATAGCCGGAGTCGGCCAGTATGTCGCCCATGGCCACTCCCGAGGCGGCCAGCTCGGCCAGCGCGGGCACGAAGGCGGGCACGGGGTCTACGTGGCAGGAGCTGAGCGTGGCCGCCCTCACCAGCTCGGCGTCGACAGTCAACTTCGTTGAGCGACCCCAGGGCCTGCAGCACCCGGGCCAGGTGCGCCGGGCGGCCCTCGGCCAATGCCACCAACATGCCGACCAGCAACGTGCGGGCCGAGAGCTGGCGGGGCCGTACGCCTACGGGCAAGGCCGCTTCGAGCCCCTCGGCCACCCCGGCGGCGTCGACGACGGCCTCGGCCCGGGCCAGGCGGCCCTCAGGGCTCAGCAGCTCGCCCCCCCGAGCAGCCCCACCGCCTCGGGTTCGGCCCAGGCGGGCAGGCGGGCCACGATGTCGCCCAGGCGCTGGGAGCAGTCGACGCCGGTGGCCGCCATGAACGCCGGCAAACCGATCAGGCCGGCCAGTTCGGCCAGCCACGTGGCCCGCAGCCGGGCCTGTTCCAGCCGGGGCAGGTCGGCGCCACCGGAAAGCGAAGCCACCAGGGCCGAGCTGACGTTGCGGCGGGACTGCCCGGTCCCCCCGGTGAGGTAGCCCGTCCCGGCCCAGCCGGCACTGGCGACCAGACGGGCATGGTAACGGCCAAGTACGGGCACGGCCCGGGGGTGCCGGCCTGCCACATCTACGAGCACCCCGCCTGAGCGGGCGACCACGTCGGTGCCCCGTACCTGGGCGAGCTCGGCGCCGATTAGGCCCGCCCCCGCCCCCAGGCAGATGAGGGCGGCGGCGCGCAGGCGCCGGGACAATGTTGGCTGGGCGTCACAAAGCGCCAGGTAAGCCGATATTTCCCTTTCGGTGTAAGCCAACTTGGCCCGTTCGCGGGGCAGGCGGACCGGGGCCGGCTCGGGGTAGGCCTGTAGCGCACGGCCCAGCGCCCGGCAGTTGGTGCGCAACGTACGCGCCGTGGGGGCCGAAAAGGCCCGGGCATTGGCCACGATGAAGCGCTCGATGACGGCCGGGCCAAAGACCACTTCGGCTCGCAGCTCCAGGCCGGCGCGCTGAGCAAAACTGGCCGCCCGGCTGGCGGCGAAGAGCAGCGCCTTGGCGCGCGCCTTGCTCGCCGGGCGGGCCGCCGCCACCACCTCCCGGGCGAAGCTGGCTGCTTGCGCCGGGACCATGTCGCTATGCCAGCGCCCGATAGTGGTAGCCACCTCCAGTGAAGGAAGCACACCGTATATATACTGTATCCAATGAGCACATTGGTGGATGCCCCGGTGCAAAGGTGGCCTCGTGCCGCCAACGCCTAACCAGCGCGCCGAAGCCCGCCGCATCGCCAAGGCCATCTCCAAGGTGGGCTTCGTGCTGCCGGGCACGCTGCTCGAGCGCCACCTCACCTGCACCCACCCTGGGTGTGGTTGCCACGCCGACCCGCCCCGGCTGCACGGGCCCTACTGGTACTGGACCCGCAAGGTCAATGCCAAGACGGTGAGCCACATGCTCAGCCCTGAGCAGGCAGAGGAGTACCGAGCTTGGCTCGATGCAGCAAAGCGCCTCCGGGCCCTTGTCCACGAGCTCGAGCAGCTTGGGCTCTCCATATTTGAGGCCGACCCTCGGACCCCTCACCGGGCTCCCCTTGCTGCCAAGCCCGCCGCCCCACCTGTGGACAACGCGTGAGCGCTCCCCGCTTAACCTGTGACCAGGCCCTTTCTCAAACCCAAAACCACCAGCTCAGGCCCAAATGTGAAGACCTCACCACGGCGTCATCACATTTGATACGTCATCATCTTCACATTTGGCAGTGACCGTTAGGGCGGGAGCACCGTGGCCACCGCCTGGCGGCAACCGGGCGCAACGGGCCTCAGCCTCAACGGGC
>PMLI01000485.1 GCA_003158835.1 Acidimicrobiaceae bacterium | reverse complement strand
CCCAGGCCGGCTCGGCCCCACTCGGCTCGGGCCAGGCGGTCGGGCCGCGGGCCGGTTGGCAGATGGCGATCGAGCTCCGCCAGGTGCCGGCCACTCCTTCAAGCATCGCCAGCCGGTACGCCACGACCGGCTCCGACAACATCGATAGCTATGCCAGCGCCACCATGGACGCCCTCTTCGGCCAGATCCCAACCGCCACGCCGGCCGAGCTCCCGGGCCTGTACGACCAGATCGACACTCAGGCCTGGAAGGACTTCGTCGACCTTCCCCTGGTGCCGGTGCCGGTCGTGGTGGTGGTGAACCCCCACTTGCTCAATGTCAAAGCCGGGCCATATTTCGGTGACATAGCGTGGGACGAGCAGAACTGGGGCTTTCGCTCACCCTAGAACCGGGCCGCGCCCCCGCCGGTGATGCCGAATGCTACCGGCGGCACTGCGACGGGGGGTGAAGCGTTCGCACGGACGGCCCCGTGTTCCCAGGGGGGCGCGGGAGCGGGCAGGGCCGGCCGGGAGCGGCCAGGCTGGGCCGGGAGCGGCCAGGGCGGGCCGGGAGCGGGCAGGCTGGGCCGGGAGCCGGCAGGGGCAAGGGAGGGAGCGGACCAGGCGGATGGAGCCGGTGGGCGGCGGGGCTGCACCGGCTGGAAGGTGCGGGCGTACTACGCGGGAGTTTCTCGGCGAGCCGCACTGAGGGATGCACTTAGGTTTAGGACGGAGGACACCAAACGTTAACTGTCGCGCCAGTCTGCGTTCACCAAGGCGAAGGTCTCCGTTACTGGACGCTTGCTAGTCTCTTTCCCGCGACATCAGCGGGCCGCCTGGCTCGCTCGCGAACCACAGGAGGCTGGATGTTCAGAGGGTCGGGACAGCGGTGGCGTAGAGCCGCCGCCGCAGGTGCAGCCGGTACCACGCTTGCGGCTCTCGGAGCCTTTGCTGGAGTTGCCAGCACGGCGAGCGCCGCATCGTCAGATGCGTGCTGGGCCACTGCAGTCAATATCAACTCATGCGGCGGCATGAGCGCCCTCGTTGCCGCGGCCAAGGCCGAAGGCACCATCAACCTTACGGCCGACCCCACGACGTGGGCCAACTACGGCAACATCATCAAGGACTTCGGAGCCAAGTACGGCCTCAAGGTCAACGACTTCAACCCGGACGGGACGAGTGCCGAGGAGCTCAGCGAGATTAACCTCGACAAAGGCAAGTCCAATGAGCCGGATGTGGTGGATGTGGGCAACTCGTTCGCCGTCGAAGGTGTCGTTGGCGAGCCCGGGTCATTCAAGGGCCCGATCTTCGCCCGGTACAAGGTCCTCGAGTGGAGCGAACTCCCGGCTAGCTGGAAAAACTCAGCAGGTTATTGGGCCTTCGACTACAGCGGCGTTATGGCCATCGGCTACAACGCCGGCGCCCTCAAGGTCGCCCCGACGTCGTTCGCCAGCTTGTTGAACCCTGAGTTCAAAGACGCAGTCGGGCTGAGCAACAACCCGACAGCCTCTAATGCCGGCTTCTCGGCCGTTTACGCGGCGGCACTCAATAACGGGGGGTCGCTCAACAACATCCAGCCGGGCATCGCCTTCTTCAAGAAGCTGAACTCAGTGGGCAACTACAACCCGGTGGAGGCCGGTGGCGCCGGTGATGCGCCCATGGCCGACAAGACGGTGCTCGCCACGCTGGACTGGACCTACAACCAGGTATCCTGGCAGCAGGAACTCAAGAAGACGGGTATCAACTGGAAGATTGTTGTCCCCGCCGGGAAGCCGTATGCCTCTTATTACTCCATGGCGATCAGCGCCTGGGCAGCTCACCCGGCCGCGGCCAGGCTATTCCTGGAGTATATGTACTCCCCGACGGGCCAAAACCTGTGGCTCGAGGGCGGTGCCGTACCGGCCACCATTACGGCGATGCAAAAAGCCGGCACGGTGAGCAAGGCCGCTGAAGCGGCTATCCCGCCGCTCCCGGCCCCACCGGAAATTGCCACCGTTGCTCAGGAAACCGCGGCCCAGAAGATCGTGGTGGCTGACTGGGCATCTGCTGTCGGGTAAGCAAGCCAAACCCCCACAGTGCACTAGATAAGTGAGCAGCGCGTCAACGACCCGCGTGAACAGCGCGGGTCGTGGCGCGCGGCGACGCCGGCCCTGGGCATTGATCGGAGTGGTGCCCTTCTTTGCTTATGTCGTCATCTTCCTGGTCGTGCCCGCAGCCGCGGTGATGGTTGAGGCCTTTCGGGCCAATGACGGATCCCTTTCCTTGACCAACATCTCCACCGTTTTATCCTCCACGCAACCGTGGTTGCACTCCTACGGGATCAGCCTGGAGCTGTCAGCTATTTCCGCCGTCTTAGCCGGGATATTGGGCCTGGTGGGGACAGTGGCGCTCGTCAGCTCCCCCAGCCGGATGGTGCGGAGGCTGGTTACGACTGGTTGCGGCGTGCTAGCCAACACCGGGGGGGTGCCCCTCGCCTTTGCCTTTATAGCCACCATCGGCAATGCCGGGATCGTCACGCACCTCCTCGCCGACCTGGGCTTCAATCCCTACTACCACGGGTTTTCGCTGTATTCGTTCACCGGCCTGGTGATCGTTTACTTGTATTTTCTGCTGCCGCTGGTGATATTGCTCATGTTGCCCCCGGTGGAAGCACTGCGCCAGGAATGGCGGGAGGCAGCGGCGACACTCGGCGCCAGCCCCCGCCACTATTGGCAGAAAGTGGGGCTACCCGTACTCACCCCACCGTTTGTCGCCACCCTGATGGTCCTGTTCATGGACGCGTTCGCCGCCTATGCGACGGCTCAGGCGCTGACCACGGGATCGGTGCCACTGGTGCCCATCGAGATCGGGTCGTTGCTCGCCGGCAACGTTGTCACCAATCAGGCAAACCTGGGGGATGCCCTGGGCCTGGGCATGATCGTAATAGTCGGAGCCGCCGGTGCCCTGTACGTCTTCGTCCAGCGTAAGACGGCGCGGTGGCTGCGGTGAAGCGGACGCGCACCTTCCGATGGATAGCGCTGGGACTGCTGGGCCTCTATGTCCTCATCCCGGTGGCGGCGTCTGTCCAGTTCAGCCTGGAGGCAGGCTACAAGGGACGCCTCTCCTTCTCGGCCTACTCCCAGGCAGTGGCGGAGGGGGGGCTGGGCACGAGCCTGGTCACATCGGTCAAGGTCTCGGCCGGCGCGGCCGCCATCACGCTGGCCCTGCTGGTCCCCACCGTGATCTTTGTCAACCTGTGCTTTCCCCGGTGGCGGGCCGTGCTCGACGCGGTTAGCCTGTTGCCGCTGGGCGTCCCCGCGGTGGTGATCGTCCTGGGCGTCCTGGGCGCCTACAAGAGCGTTCCGAGCGTCATAACGGGTACGCCGGTGATCCTGGCCCTGGTCTACGTGATCCTGGCCATGCCCTATTCGTACCGGGCCATCGACGCCGGAGTCAGATCCATCGACCTTCATACCCTCGTCGACGCGGCGCGCTCCATGGGGGCGGGCTGGGGCAAGCTGTTCTCGAGGGTTCTGTTGCCCAGCCTGCGGTCGGGGATCCTGGCGGCGGCCTTCCTCACGGTGGCGCTGTCGCTAGGCGAGTACGCCATCGCCAGCATCATGGGCTTCAGCACTTTTCCCGTCTGGTTGGTCGGCGTGGAGGGCAACAACCCCTACGTCGCGGTCGCCCTTTCGATCTGCGCCTTGGCGTTCACCTGGATCCTGCTCGTCACCCTCGCCATGGCCGGTTCGGGGCGAAAGAGGCGCAGCACCGGTTTTGGAGCCGGGCTGGTCGGCCCGGAGGTGGAGGTGGAGATCTCGCCATCTCCGGAAGACGAAGCAGTGGCCTGAGAGGATAGTGGGGGACAAGGATGACCACAACAACCATGACGACCACGAACCCACCCACAGGGGCCGGGCAGAAGCTGGGACCGGGTTCCGGCGGCGGGGTTGCTGTCGATCTGGTGAACTGTCGGCGCACGTTCGGCAAGGTTCATGCCCTGGACGGGTTCTCCATCTCCATCGGCCCGGGCGAACTGGTAGCGCTCCTGGGCCCGTCCGGTTGTGGCAAGACCACGGCCCTGCGGGCGGTGGCCGGACTGGAGCGGCTCGACGAGGGGACGGTGCTGGTGGGCGGCGACGACATCACCGACGTGCCTCCCCATCGTCGCAACCTGGGGATGGTCTTCCAGGCCTACAGCCTCTTCCCCAATATGAACGCACTGGAAAACGTGGGTTTCGCTCTAGAGGTGCGCCGGATCGCTGCCGCCCAGCGCCACAAGCGGGCGGGCGAGCTGCTCGAGCTGGTCGGCTTGTCGGCGCTGGCGGAAAGGTACCCGCACGAGCTCTCCGGCGGTCAGCAGCAGCGCGTGGCGCT
>PMLI01000429.1:387-2682 GCA_003158835.1 Acidimicrobiaceae bacterium | reverse complement strand
GATCTGCCCGCCAGGACCACGGCTCCGGGCCCGCTCCAATAACCGATGGCTCTGGCCACCTCGTCCGCCGCCGGGCCGGACGTGGCGGTGGCCGTGGACGAGAGGTCGAGGTTGGCGAACACAAGTACCCGGGCCCCAACGGGGAGCGAGAGCACCAGGTCGTCTGCCATGCATCTATTCTGACGCCATGGAACAAGGCCCAGCCGGTAAAGGGGCACTTGCTCCGACGGAGGAAGTTGGCCGCAGCCGCTGGACATGGCGTAGAGGCCCGGTTGACGGCCCGGCCGTTGTCTTCGACCTGGACGGTGTGCTCTCCAACGCGGCCGCCCGGCAGCACTTCATAAAAGCGCCCCGGCCGGACTGGGAATCGTTCTTCTCGGCGTCGGCTGATGACCCTCTGGTTGATGAAGTCGCCGCCCTCCTCGGTTTGTTGGCGCCCGCGCTGGCGGTGGTGCTGCTGACCGCCCGCCCCGCCCGCACCGGCCCGCTCACCATCAGCTGGCTGGCCCGGCACGACCTGCGCTGGGATTTGCTCGTGACGCGCCAGGACGGCGATTACCGCCCGGCGCGGCACTTCAAACAGGAGGCACTGAGGGACATCCGCTCCCGCCGGTTGGACCTGAAGCTGGGCTTCGAGGACGACCTGCGAAATGTCGAGATGTTCAGGTCCGAGGGTGTCCCGTGCCTGTATATCCATTCCGGGTACTACGACTGACCGGCGGCCCGGACCGGGCAGGGGTGCTCAGCGTCCTCTCAGATCCACTCGGTACGCTGGTGACAGAGGTGTGAACATGAACCGCAATAACTTCAAGACCGCTATCCTCTTGGCCGCCCTCGGGGGCTTGTGCCTTGGTATAGGCGCTTTTTGGGGCCAACAAGGACTGATCATCGGTCTGGTCATCGGGCTCGTTTTCGTAGGAGGCTCCTACTGGTTCTCCGACACGGTCGCCATCAAAGCCGCCCGGGCCGTCCCTGTCTCGGAAGCCCAGATGCCCCAGTACTACGAGATAGTGCGGGACTTGACGACCCGGGCCAAGATGCCCATGCCCCGCCTGTACGTCTCGCCCGCGGCGCAGCCCAATGCTTTCGCCACCGGCCGCAACCCCCGGCACGCGGTGGTGGCCGTGACCACGGGCCTGGCGGGCATTTTAAACGACCGCGAACTGGCCGCCGTACTGGCGCACGAGCTTACGCACGTGCGCAACCGCGACATCCTCACCTCTTCGGTGGCCGCCTCCATCGCCATGGGCATCACCTTCCTGGCCCGGATGGCCGCCTGGAGCAGTCTCTTCATGGGTGGCCTGGGCGGAGGAGGGCGTCGCAACAACGACGAAAACATCTTGGGCTTCCTGGCCATGATCATCCTGGCGCCCCTGGCCGCGACGATGTTGCAGCTGGCGTTGTCCAGGAGCAGGGAGTACGAGGCGGACCGGGACGGGGCCCGGCTTATCGGCGACGGCGAACCTTTGGCCTCCGCGCTTCAGAAGCTGGACTCCGCGTCCCGGCGGGTACCTATGGCAGTGCCCAGGGAAATGGCCGGGCTGTTCATCGTCAACCCGTTGGCGGGGCGGCGGGTCAGCTTCGCAAAGTGGTTCAGCGACCATCCCCCGACCGAGGAGCGCATCGCTCGCCTGCGGTCAAACCAGTGGGCGCACCGCTTCTAAGCGCTCTTTGGGCCCAAAGAGCTCTCCGGGCACCGGCCGAACGTGCCTACGGCTATTCCCTGAAGTTCTCGAACTGCAGCGGGATGCCGAAGTCCTGTTCTTTCAGTGCCGCTATGGTCGTCTGCAGGTCGTCGCGTTTCTTGGCGCTGACCCGCACCTGATCGCCCTGGTTGGACGACGAGACGCCTTTCGGCGCGCCGTCCTTGATGAACTTGTTGATGGCTCTGGCCTGGTCCGCCGTGATCCCCGCTTTCAGGGTCACCAACTGGCGGACCGTGCCCTTGGCCGCCTCCTCGATCTTCCCGTGATCGAGGGCTTTTAGAGACACCTTCCGGCGCACGAGCTTCTCCTCCAACACCTGCAGAACGGCCTTCAGGCGGTCCTCGGTGGCAGAGCGCAGCGTCAGTTCGTGCCCGGAGAGCTCGATGCTCGAACTTGTGGCCCGGAAGTCAAAACGAGTCTCTACTTCGCGCGTCGCCTGGTCCACGGCGTTGCGGACCTCTTGCATGTCGACCTGCGAGACAACGTCAAACGTAGGCATGGCCAACACGCTAGCCTTGCATCTCTTGAGGGCCTCACATCCCTCGAGGGTCGGTGCCCGAGCGGACAATGGGAGCAGACTGTAAATCTG
>PMLI01000429.1:0-339 GCA_003158835.1 Acidimicrobiaceae bacterium | reverse complement strand
GGCGATCTCCTGCCATGACCAGCCCAGACGGCGCGCCCGGTCCACCTGCTCGGCTTCGAGCTGCGCCAGAAGGACCTTCAAGGCGTTCACCGCCCGCAAACCGGTGCCGGGGTCCTCGGCGCCGGCGTCAACGGCCAGCTCGGCCATCATGCCCATCCCGCCCGGCTGGCTAGTGTCCTCGGTCGTGGCGGCACCTCCTGTCGTTACCCTTTTTCCCGTTTTTGTCAGCATAAGCTAACACCTTGCGTCAGCATTAGCTGACGAATACCGAAAAAGAGTACCCCCACTCGCCACGGTTATGAGCCCACGGGGCCGGCGGTCTCGGCCACGGTGCGCGCA
>PMLI01000522.1 GCA_003158835.1 Acidimicrobiaceae bacterium | reverse complement strand
GTCGGTCTTCAGCTGGGCCTGGGCCTGGGCCAGCGTTTGTTGGCCCTGCGTGGTGTCGTTTTTCAGCTGGGCCCCGGCCTGGGCCACCGACTGGGCACCGGTGGTCTGGTCGTTCTTCAGCTGGGCCTGGGCCTGGGACACGACTTGTGCGCTCGTGGTCTGGTCGGTCTTCAGCTGGGCCCGGGCCTGGGTCACCGACTGGGCGCCCGTGGTCCGGTCGTTCTTCAGCTGAGTTCCGGCCTGGGCCACCGACTGGGCGCCGGTGGTCTGGTCGGTCTTCAGCTGGGCCTGGGCTTGGGCGACCGTTTGCCCGGTCTGGGCCCTGTCGCTGGCCAGCTGGGCCTGGGCCTGGGCCACCGACTGTTCGGCCTGGGAAAGGGCGGTGGCATTGGAAGCGTCGGTGTCCGTCACGTTGACCTCGTCCTGGCCCAGCGAGGCTTGGGCGCTGGTGACGCTGCCCTGGGCCGAGGTGAGGCTCTGGCCGACCCGGTCAGAGGCGAGCTTGGACTGGGCCGATTCCAGGCCGGCCTGGGCCTGAGAGACGTTGGCGCGAAGCGTGGACGGGTTGACGGTCGCCAAGACGGTGCCGGCCTTGACCACCTGCCCCACCGCCGCCTTTATGGACGTCACCGTCCCGGCCACGGCGAAGTTGACATTGGCCTGGGTGGCGGGCGCGACCGTGCCCGTAGTCGAGATCGTCTCCCGGACGCTGCCGATGCTGGCGGCCACGGTCCGGTACTGCGGGCCGCTCGAGCGGGTCAACAGGTACGTTGTGCCTCCGCCCGCCAGCAGCAGGACGACGACCAAAAGGACAAGTGCGCTCTTCCAGCGCCTCCGTAGACGCCCCCGGCGCGGAGGCGGGGCCGAGAGGTCGGCCGGCCCGCCGTTGAGATCGGCATTGTCCTCACCGTGCTCCCAGGTGGCAACGGGTAAGGGTTGAGTCCCGAGCGCGTCGCGCTCCTCAGGGGCCATCGTCATCGGGCACACCTCCGAGGGATTATGAGCGAGAGGCTAAACCAGCCGGATCATCCAGCCCTTAAAGCCGGCTGAGAGTTGACTAAGGGGCCACTCCCCGGTCACGATCACGCGCCAGAACCAAAAACGACGGGGGCGCCAGGATAGCCCGGCACCCCCGTCGCTCAACATTTAGGGACGAGTCTGTGCCTAGATGGGTGGCTCGTCGTCACCGGCCTCGAAGACGGGCTCCGGGCCTGTCTCATAGCCGGTGGCGTAGCCGTAGCCGTCCTGGTAGTCGCCGGGGTCGAAGGTGGCCCCGCCATCGGTACCGGTGCTGCTGCCGATGCTGGCCAACCACGCCGCCAGATCCTCGGTCCCGGGCTCTTCGTCCGACGTCCAAAACGTCATGCGTTCGACTTCGGGCGCGTCCACGACGATGTCGCGGTAGCGCGGCATACCGGTGCCGGCCGGGATCAGCTTGCCGATGATGATGTTCTCCTTCAAGCCGAAGAGCTGGTCCGACTTGCCCTCGATGGCGGCTTCGGTTAGCACCCGGGTGGTTTCCTGGAACGAGGCAGCCGACAGCCAGCTGTCGGTGGCCAGCGAGGCCTTGGTGATGCCCATGAGCTCCGGGCGCCCTTCGGCCGGCCGTTTGCCCTCCTGGACCAGTTGGCGGTTGGTCTCGGCGAAGAAGCGGGCGTCGACGCGCTCTCCGGGCAGGAACGGGGACTCGCCCTGCTCGGCCACGAGCACGCGGCGGAGCATCTGGCGCACGATCAGCTCGATGTGCTTGTCGTGGATGGACACGCCCTGGTCGCGATAGACCTGCTGGACCTCCTCCACCAGGTATTGCTGGGTTTCGCGTATGCCCTTGATCTCCAGCACCTGCTTGGGATCCCTCGGACCTTCGACGAGGGCGTCGCCGGCGGCCACCTCGGCCCCGTCGCGCATCCCTTCGGACAGCTTGGAGCGCAGGGCCACGGTGTAGACGTCCTCGCTGCCGTCGTCACCGACGATGGCAACCCGCCGGCTGTTGTCCTCTTCTGTGATACGCACGACGCCGGACGTCCGGGCCAAAACGGCGGCGCCCTTGGGCGTACGAGCTTCGAACAGCTCGACGACCCGGGGGAGCCCATGGGTTATGTCCTCACCGGCGATACCTCCGGTGTGGAAGGTCCGCATGGTGAGTTGCGTACCGGGCTCACCGATGGACTGGGCGGCGATCACGCCCACCGCTTCGCCCAGCTCGATGGCTTGGTCCGCGGCCAGAGAACGGCCGTAGCAGGCCCCGCAGATGCCCAGCTTGGACTCGCAGGTGAGCACGGAGCGGACCATGATCTCGTTGACCGTGGGGTCGTCGCGCAGCGCTTCCATGAGCTCGACCCCCACCTTGGTACCGGCCGGCAGTTCGCTGCCGTCCGCCAGGGTGACCTCGCGGGCCAACACCCGGCCGTCGATGCGAGTCTCGAGGTAGTAACGGGCCTTCTCGTCGTCGGGACGAATGTTGCGGACCCAGATCCCGCGGGTGCTGCCGCAGTCCTCCTCGCGGACTATCAGCTCCTGGGCCACGTCGACGAGCCGCCGGGTCAGATAGCCCGAGTCAGCCGTGCGCAGGGCCGTGTCGGCCAGGCCTTTGCGGGCGCCGTGGGTGGAAATGAAGTACTCGAGCACC
>PMLI01000313.1 GCA_003158835.1 Acidimicrobiaceae bacterium | reverse complement strand
CCCACCACCGCCCCCGGCACGAGCAGCGGGCACCCCTATGGCCCTGGGACCACCGGTTATGACGTGTCGTGGCCGCAGTGCCTGCCCCGGGGTTCGGCCAAAGTGCAGAGGTTGCCCGTCGACCCGTCTTTCGCCGTCGTCGGCGTGAACAACGGCAAGATCAACGGGTTCAACGCCTGCTTCGCGGCGGAGGCGGCCTGGTCCGGCCCCAACCTTTCCGTGTACATCATCTTGGAGCCGGCCCCGGGCGGGGACCCCGCCGCCGAGGCCACCGGGCCGAAGGCATCATGCTCGCGAACGAGCAGCTTGTGCGAAGGCTATGACTGGGGTTACAACTACGCCGAGGACGATCTCGCCTTTGTGAAGGCGCACGGCCTGCACCCCAAGATCTGGTGGGTGGACATCGAGACGTCGGAGCAGTGGCCCACGGCTAAGAAGTACCGACCGGTCAATGCGTCGATAATCCAGGGGGCACTTGATGCCATCAAGGGCGCCGGCGCCGTCGGTGGGATTTACTGCACGTGGTACCAGTGGGGCGAGATAACCGGCTCCTATGTCCCACCCGGCTCCCCTCCCATCTGGGTGCCGGGAGCCCTCAACCTGACCGGTGGCACGTACAGCGCGCAGTCTTACTGCCAGCGAGCGCTCGTGGCCGGTGACCCGTCCAAGCTCTACTCCACGTCGATCGGATTTGCGGACGGCGTCCCCTGGCTGGTCCAGTTCGGGTATGGAGGTAACGGGGGACCGACCAACATCGACCCCGACTATTCCTGTGGTTAGAGGGACATGGGCGAAGGAGCTTTTCCCCCAAGCCCGGCCTTCATCCTGGCCCCGGCCCGTATTGGCGTGCGGGTACGTCGCCGCCTTCGTCCTGGTGGCCGTCTTGGCTCTGGCGCGCCAAACCGGGGTGCCGGCCACGCAGACGCTGTGGGCAGAGGACGGCGTCATTTTCTATTCCCAGGCGGTCGCCCACTCCGTCTTGCACACCCTGGCCAGCTCCTACAACGGCTACGGCCAGCTCGTGCCCCGGCTCGCCGTCCAGCTGACCGCGCTGGGCCCGCTCCGGGACGTCCCGACCGCCGTAGCCCTGTCCGGGGCGCTGGGGCTGGCGCTGCTCTCCTGCCTCGTCTTTCACATGGCCCGGGGCCATATCGCCTCGCCGGGCTTACGAGCCGTGCTGGTGGGCGCCATGGTGCTGTTGCCTCTGGCCGTGGTCGAGATGCTGGACAACCTCGTCAACCTGCCGTGGTGGAGCTTTTTCGCCGCCTTCTGGGCGCTGCTGTGGCGCCCGTCGAGCCGCGGCGGTCGGTTGGCGGCGGCCCTGGTCTGCCTCCTGGCGGCCGCTTCAGAACCCTTGGTCGGCCTCCTCCTGCCCCTGATGGCCGTGAGGGCGGCGACCTTGCGCAACTGGCGCGACAATTCGGCCGCCGTGGGGCTGGTACTGGGGCTGGTTTACCAGTTGGCCGTGGTGCTGGCCGCCAACGGTGAGCACTCGTTTTCCCGGACCGGGCTGTCTTCCATACCGGCCGCGTTCGGGGCCCGGGTCGGGCTCGGGTGGTTGACGGGCCTGCGCGGCACCGACGCCATCGTCGCCTGGAGCCGGCCCGCGGCCGAGGTCGTGGGTGGTGCGATCTTCTTGGCCCTCATCGTTCCCGGCCTCAGGCTGAGGGACGTGCGGGTGCGTGCCTTTACGGTGGCGGTAGCGCTCCTGGCTCCTGTCTGCTTTGCCGTACCGGTATGGCTGCGGGGCGCCGGCCCATACATGCAAACGGCCAAGTCGGTGGGTTATGCCGGCCGTTACGCAGCCACGCCCATGCTCATGCTCATCAGCGCCGCCCTGGTGCTGGCCGGCCACCTCTGCGCTGGGCCCGGGAAGCGGGCGGCGGCATTGGGAGCCATCGCCCTGTGCTGCGTGGTGCTGGCGCCGGCCTGGGTGACCGACTTTCGCGACCCTAACGGCCGCCGCGAAGGGCCCACGTGGCAGAGCCGGTTACCGATCGCTTTGGCCGAATGTCGTGCCCATCCGGGCCTGCGCCTGGTGAAGCTGGTGATCGACCCGCCCGTCGACCACGTCGTCATCTCCTGCCGGGCCCTGGCACAACGGGCCACGGGCGATGACTGACCGGTGTGCAGGACGCCGGTATCTCGCGATGTAGGTCTACACTGTAGACACTCCCCATATAGGAGAAAGAACACCAAAAATGATAATCCTGCTGGCACTGTTGGTCGTCCTGGTCTTTGTGGGGCTAAGTTTTGCCATCCACTTGCTGTGGATCGTGGCGGTCCTTTTCTTTATCATCTGGCTTGTCGGGTACGCGCTGGGACGCGGAGAAAGCGCCGGTCGGCACCGCTTCTATCGGTGGTGAGCGACGGGCGGTTGACAACGCCGGTCGGTCGGTCGGTGCGGACGAGAGGAGTCGAACCTCCACCCCTTTCGGGACCAGGACCTAAACCTGGCGCGTATACCAGTTTCGCCACGCCCGCTTGAGGCAAACACCGAGTTTACCTCGCGTCGGCGCGCCGCGCTCCCGGGAGGACGGCGGCGTTGTCCACACCGCCGCGGGCCCCTGGTTTGGCAGTACTGTCCTTGTATGTCCCAGCTTTACATGCCAGCCCTGCCGCAGGCCCAGTCCCCTGGGGGTGCCCCCGACCCGAGTGCCGACGTGTACCAGCGCTTGCTGCGCGAGCGCATCGTGTTCCTCGGGACCGAAGTCGAGGACAGGGCGGCCAACCTCATCTGCGCCCAGCTCCTCCTGCTGGCGGCAGAGGACCCGACCCGGGACATCAGCCTCTACATCAATTCCCCGGGGGGCTCCGTCACCGCCGGGCTGGCGATATACGACACCATGCAGTACGTGCCGTGCGACGTCTCGACGGTTTGCATGGGACTGGCCGCCTCCATGGGCCAGTTCCTTCTCTGCTCGGGCGCCCCGGGCAAGAGGTACGCCCTGCCGCACTCGCGCATCCTTATGCACCAGCCTTCGGGGCAGATGCAGGGCCAGGCTACGGATATCGCCATCCAGGCCGAGCAGATCGTTTACCTGAAGCGCATGATGGCCGAGCGCATCGCTTTCCACACGGGCCAGACCATGGAGCGCATCGAGCGTGATTCTGACCGTGACCGTTGGTTCACGGCCGACGAGGCCAAGGAGTACGGCTTCATCGACCAGGTGATCTCCCGGGCGCGCTCGGTGGGCGAGCCCGTCCCGGCTTGATGGCGACCCGGACCGGCTAAGGGCGCCTAACCGGGCCGGTTATTGCCGCGGGCCATGCGCTGTGCTTTCAACGCGGCGCGCTTGGCCACCTGGGCGAGCCCGCCCTCCCGGTAGTGGTGGCGGACCAGCTCGTAATGGTGGCGGACCAGCTCGACGAACCCCGGCGTGCCCGAGACGGCCGGGGCGGCGCTCGGCCCGGGCGGGGCGACGGGGGCCGGCTCCGGGCCCGGTGGTGATGGTGGCGCGACTGGCTCGGCAGGCGCGGGTGGCGTGAGCGGTGCCGGTGGCGTGAACGGTGCCGGTGGCGTGAACGGTGTGAGCGGCCGCACCAAGTCGGGTGCCCGCTGCGGGGCCCGGCAGAACGCCGCCAGAGGCTCCAGGACCACCGACCACCGCAGGCGGGTGCGCACCTCGGCCGCACGCGCCCGGCACGCGTCCATCCTCTCCTTGTCGGACAGGAGGAGGGCCAGGGCGTCCGCCAGTGCCGCGGGATCTTCGGGC
>PMLI01000470.1 GCA_003158835.1 Acidimicrobiaceae bacterium | reverse complement strand
GTACGGCTCCGGTACGCATGTTTCGGCCTGCTGGTTGCCGCACAGTCGTCCCGAGCGTCAGCAGATAAGGCATGAGATCGTCGGTGAGGCGGTCGCATCCTGAGCAACGAAGTGGTTCTTTCGATAACCGACGTGGTCAAACACTTTCCGGTCCACTCCAGCAGCTTGCGGCGCAACCGTGACGTTGTCCACGCCGTCGACGGGGTCAGCCTCGAAGTCCGGCAAGGCGAAACCCTGGGCTTGGTGGGCGAGACCGGTTGCGGCAAATCAACCCTGGCCCGGTGCATCACGCGCCTGTTCGATCTCACCTCGGGCCGTGTCGTGTTCGAAGGGCAAGACATCTCCCGCATGAACGCTCGCCACCTGCGGCCGTTGCGGCGGGAGATGCAGATCATCTTCCAGGACCCCTACGGTTCGCTCAACCCCAAGAGGCGGGTCGGCTCCATCATCGGTGACCCATTCGCCATTCACCGTCTCCAAAGTGGCGCCGAGCGCAAACGGCAGGTGCAGGAGCTGATGGAGCTGGTCGGGCTCAACCCCGAGCACTTCAATCGGTTCCCCGCCGAATTCTCGGGTGGCCAACGCCAGCGTATCGGGGTGGCGCGGGCTCTGGCCCTGCGGCCCAAGCTGGTCATCTGCGACGAGCCGGTTTCAGCCCTCGATGTCTCGATCCAGGCCCAGGTGCTCAACCTGCTGTCCGACCTTCAGCAGCAGCTCGGGCTCACGTATGTCTTCATTTCGCACGACCTTTCTGTCGTGGGCCACGTGAGCGATCGGGTGGCCCTCATGTACCTGGGCAAGATTGTGGAAATAGCGCCGTCCGAGCAGATGTACGGGCGGCCGCGACACCCCTACGCAGCCGCCCTCCTGTCGGCGGTCCCGCGACCTGACCCCAGGGCTGGACGCGACCGCATCATTCTCGCTGGCGACGTGCCCTCGCCAGTGCACCCACCGAGCGGCTGCCGGTTTCATCCGCGCTGCCCTAAGGCTCAGCAGCGGTGCGTTGACGAGGAACCTGTGTTGGTCGCGCGCGATGGGGACGACTTGCTGCACGCCACGGCCTGTCACTTCCCCATCGCGGTAACCGAAGAGTTGCTGCACGCCACACCGACGATCGCGGAAACCGAACGCGTCATCGAGCCGGAGTTGGGCAGCGCCGAAGCGCTGAGCGAGCTTCGCGACACAGCGGAGGGAGGAACACGATGACCCTGACCGGGACGTCACTCGAGCCGCCAGCCGATCTAGACGGGCCGCTGGACGGCCTCGATGAAGAGGTCGCCAAGAAGATCCAGGGGCGCAGCACCTGGCAGCTGGCGTGGTCCAGGCTCAAGCGCGACCGGGCTTCGATGATCTCTTTTGCCGTGATCGTGGTCATCATCCTGGTGGCCGTCTTTGCCCCGGCGTTCTCCTGGATCACCGGTCACGGCGTCTACACCCAATACCGCCAGACCGGCCTCAACGAGTTCGGCCTCCCGACCGGCCCCGGCAAGACCTTCATTCTCGGGGCCGACGACCTCGGGCGCGACCTTCTTGTTCAGATCGCCTACGGGACCCGGGTATCCCTGATCATCGGTGTGGTGGCCACGCTGGTCACCGTGTTCGTTGGCGCCGTACTGGGGTTGGCTGCCGGGTACATCGGCGGCGTCGTGGATACCGTGATAGCCCGGCTCATCGACGTAGTGCTGTCCATACCGTACCTGCTCTTCGGGATCGCCTTGATCTCGGCCCGCCCGTTCGGTATCCAACAGGGTTANNCATCGAAGCCGCCCGCTCGCTTGGAGCGTCGTCGTGGCGGATCATGTTCGTCGACGTCTTGCCCAACGTGACAGCACAGCTGATCGTCTACGCCACGCTGCTTATCCCGGTCTCTATCGTCACAGAAGCGGCGCTGTCCTTCCTTGGCATCGGGATACCGCCACCCACGCCGGACTGGGGGCGGATGCTGGCGCGGGCCGAGACCGTCTACCAGCAGGCTTGGTGGTTCCTCGTCTTTCCCGGCTTGGCCCTGCTCATAACCACGCTGGCGTTCAATATCCTTGGCGACGGGGTGCGCGACGCCCTGGATCCGCGCCTCGAGAGGCTGTGAGGCTCGAGTGTTAAGGTTCTTGGTCCGCCGTGTGGCGCTCGGCGTGCTCGTCATGGCGCTGGTGACCGTCGTCATCTTCTTCTTGTTCTTTGCCGGCGGGAGCGCGATGACGGTTGCCCGCCGGATCGCCGGAAAGAACGCCAGCCCGCAGACGGTCAGCCTGATCTACCACCGGCTGCACCTCAACCAACCGGTGCTCGAGCAATACTGGAACTTCGTGGTCCAGCTGGTGTGGCACCACAACCTTGGTTACTCCTACTACCACCAGCAGCCAGTGTCGACGGTACTGGCACAAGCGGTCCCTATCACCTTCTCGTTGGCCTTGGGCGCCTCCATCATCTGGCTGGTGCTCGGCGTGGTTTCGGGCGTCGTTTCAGCCGTCCGTCGAGGGTCGCTGCTCGACCGGGTGACCACTGGTTTGGCCTTCTTCTTCTACTCGATGCCGGTGTTCGTGCTGGGCCTGCTCTTGCTTTGGGCCGTCTCCGACCAGCTCAACGCGCATGGCATACATATCTTCCCCGGGCAGGGCTACGTGTATTTCACGCAGAACCCGGTCCAATGGTTCGAGGGCCTCGTATTGCCGTGGATCACCCTGGCTCTGATCTCGGCGGCCACATACACACGGCTCACCCGCAGCTCCGTGCTGGAGGTCCTCGGCGAGGACTACATCCGTACCGCCAGAGCCAAGGGGCTAACAGAACGCCGGGTCATCTTCAGGCACGCCCTGCGGTCGGCTCTGACACCGGTGGTCAGCCAGTTCGGCATCGATGTAGGTACGCTCCTCGGAGGGGCCATCCTCACCGAGACGGTCTACGGCCTGCCTGGGCTGGGCTGGACCGCCGTCAACGCCATAGGGTCGCAAGATCTGCCAGTCGTTGCCGGCATCGTGATCATCGCCTCGGCCGCTGTGGTCGCAGCCAACATCGTCGTCGACATCGTGTACGCCGTGCTCGATCCGAGGGTGCGCCTCCACTAGGTAGGTCCTGTGCTCAAGGATCTCGTCAAGAGGGCTAGCTGCGCTTGAGAGGCTCCTTCTGGACGTTTGAGGCAAGTTTTGGGTCAAGCGGCAAGTTGGCCGCATTTGATCAAGGAAACCAGTTCGCGTTCG
>PMLI01000218.1 GCA_003158835.1 Acidimicrobiaceae bacterium | reverse complement strand
ATCGACATGATCTGCTACCGCCGGTATGGCCACAACGAGCAGGATGACCCCTCGCTGACACAACCGTTGCTCTACCAGCTCATCAAAGAACACCGCAGCGTCCGCAAGCTCTACACCGAGGCGCTGGTACGGCGGGGAGGCATCACCCTGGACGAGGCGGAGGCGGCCCTGGCCGACTTCGCCCGGCGGCTACAGACGGCGCTGGACCAGACCAGGGCCTCGGCGCCGCCCCACCTCACCCAGCTCCCGGCCCCCCCTCCTCCGGCTCCGGCGACCGAGGCGGTGGCCACGGCGGCCTCGGTGGAGCGGCTCGGAACCGTCGTCGATGCCCTGACGACGGCGCCGGAGGGCTGCACGCTGCACCCCAAGATCGCGCGGGCCCTCGAAGCGCGGGCCAAGCTGTGGGCCTCGGGCCAGGTGGACTGGGCCATGGGGGAGGCCCTTGCCTATGGCACGACCGTCTTGGACGGCCGGGACGTGCGTTTATGTGGCCAGGACACCCGGCGTGGCACCTTCGGTCATCGCAATGCCGTCTACGTTGACTACCGCACCGGGGCCGAGCACGTGCCCTTGGCCGAGATGGCACGCCGGCAGGCCAGCGGGGCGGGCCGCTTCTTCGTCTACGACTCGCTGCTCTCGGAGTACGCCGCCCTCGGCTTCGAGTACGGGTACTCGTTGTTTGCTCCTGACGCCCTAGTGGCATGGGAGGCACAGTTCGGCGATTTCGTGAACGGGGCACAGATCGTCATCGACCAGTTCCTGGCGGCGTCGGAGGTGAAGTGGGACCAGCGGTCGCGCCTGGCGCTGTTGCTGCCCCACGGTTACGAGGGTCAGGGGCCGGAGCACTCTTCGGCCCGGATGGAGAGGTTTTTGGCGCTCTGCGCAGAGGACAACATCTGCGTCGCAAATGTCACCACTGCGGCGCAGCTCTTCCATGTCCTGCGCCGTCAGGTCTACCGTGCCTCGAGCAAGCCGCTGGTACTGTTCACGCCCAAGCGCTACCTGCGCGCCCGGGAGGCCTACAGCCCGGTTGAGGAGCTCAGCCGCGGCGCGTTCAGAGAAGTCATCGACGACTCCCAGGCGAGCCCGGATGACGTCCGCCGGGTTGTTCTCGCCACGGGGAAGGTCGGCCTGGACCTTCTAGTGGCCCGCGACGAGGCCCGTACCACCGGTGTGGCCGTCGTGCGTGTGGAGCAGCTTTACCCATGGCCCCAACAGCAAATTGCCGCCGCCATCTCCGCTTACCCGTCCGCCACCGAGGTCGTGTGGGCGCAGGAGGAGCCCGCCAATATGGGTGCGTGGGAATTTGTACGCGACCGGCTGGGCGAGATCACGAGCGGCCGGCACAGCCTGATCGATGTTGCCCGGCCCGCTTCGGGTTCTCCCGCCACAGGAAGCCATACCCTGCACGACCTCGAGCAGGCAGACATCTTGCAACGAGCGCTCGGTAGCTGAACGGGCCGCCGCGGTAGGGGGAGGTCGCCGGCCCGGGGACCGACCAGGCCGGCCCAAGAGTGCACCGGGCCCGGGCAGGACCGGCGGGGAGAGCGCCGGACCGGGTGAACAGGTCGGGTCAGGCGGGACGAGGAGACGTGAGTAAAGGCCGGCCACGCAGGTATGCACCACGGCGGGCGTCAGCGGTGGCAGACTGTGGACAGTGGGTGCAAGTCCACTGAGGGCCCGACCTGCTCCGGGTACATAGCGGCGTTGTCCGCGATGCGGTGGCGGTGAGCTCGCAATGGTCTTGCGCCTGGGGCCCGTTAGCTCTGGGCCGGCGAGCAAGTGATGCGCGTCGGCCTTTGGCAGGACCTCCGGATCACAAAACAGGAGAAGCATGCCAGCACGTCACGTAGTCGTGGACGGCTCCAACATCGCCACCGAAGGTAACTCACTGCCCAGCCTCAAGCAGCTCGACGAGGCGGTACGTGAATTCTTGACCGAGAACCCGGATGACGTTGTCACCGTGGTCGTAGACGCAACATTCGGTCACCGGATCCCGGCCGAGGAGCGCCCCGTGTTCGAAGAGGCCGAAGGCGACGGTGACATCGTGTCCCCGCCGGCAGGGGCCATCGGCCGGGGAGACGCCTTCTTGCTCAGGATCGCCGACAAGGTGGGAGCGGTCGTCCTCTCCAACGACTCTTTCCAAGAGTTCCACGGCGAGTACGAATGGCTCTTCGACAAGGACCGCCTGATTGGAGGCAAGCCGGTGCCGGGAGTGGGGTGGATTTTCACCCCCCGGACTCCCGTGCGGGGCCCGAGGAGCCGGGAATCCGTGAAGGAGGCGAAACGCAAGAAGCGGGCTGAGCGGCCCGGCGAGCCGGAAGAAAGCGGGCTCGAGCTGGCGGCGGAGAGGTCGCGCGGCCGCGGTGGGGAACGGAAATTGCAACGCGCCATCGCGGTCGCCGTCGAGGAAGCGGTCGAGCCCGAGCGGGCGGGGCGCAAACGCCGGCGTCGCCGGCGGGGGGGCGAGGTCCCGTCCGAACCGCTCAATGAACCCTTCAATTTCATCAGCTTTATCGCGGCCCACCAGCTCGGCGCCGAGATCGAAGGCACGGTCGAAGAATTCTCCTCCCACGGCGCCTTCATTGCCGTCGACGGGGCGCGGTGTTACCTGCCGCTGTCGGCCATGGGTGACGAGCCCCCTCGTTCGGCGCGCGAGGT
>PMLI01000588.1 GCA_003158835.1 Acidimicrobiaceae bacterium | reverse complement strand
GCAAGATTGGCACCGGCAAGATTGGCACCGGCAAGGTTGGACCCCGACAGGTTGGCTTTCTTGAGGGAACATCCGGCGAGGTCGATCCCCGGGTAGGGAAGTGCCGTACAGTCGTACACGACACCGGCCGGTCCCTGGGGACCTGCTGCCCCCCTTGCTCCCTGGAGACCGCGAGGGCCAAGGGGCCCCCGCGAGTTGATTAGCGCACCAACGGAGCCCGCCGGGCAGGCACCATTGGCCTTTGCGCCGTATACGAGGCCGAGTTTGACACAGACTTTATAAGTCGGATCGTTGCGGGTCGAGTCGTTCGCAGATGCAGCGGCGAACGCCGCACTTCCGGCCGTCAGCGCCGCGACGATAACCGGGATGGCAAGGACTTTCTTGTCGGACATTAGCTCCCCTTTTCGTAGTAGTCGTGAGTTCTCCGCGATTGCCAGCGTTCGAACATGACCGCGGCGCGGGCGTCGAGATCCGCCCACAACGGCCCGAACCCTTCTCGCCGAGTAGCGACCACCAGCGTTAGACAACAAGATCACGCCGCTGGCACCCAGATCGTCGAGCGCGTAGACAGCCTCCGCCACCGCTCCGTCGATATCGGGGAGCGGGATGCTGGCGAATTGGCCCAAGCGGTCAGGCCGGTCCTTGACCAGCTCGGCGCCGTACTCGTCGACTAGGCGGACGAGGTCGCGGCCCTTGGCGTCGTCGGCCAGGTGCACTCCCGGCGCGCCAGGCAAAAGGATGCCAGCAGCGATCGGCTCTCGGTCCATCGTGGCGATGGCGGCTTCGGGACTGCAATGCAGGGTGGGCCAGCGTCCGGCGGTCAGACCGCGATCGTCGAGCAATTTGCGGTACGCCGGCGGGACCACGTGCTGGTGGGTGTCGATACGGGCAGCCGGTGCCGTGCCAGAACCTCCTAGAGCGATAGCCACCTAAGTAAGCGGGGCAACAGCAAGCCTATGTGCCACAACAACCCTGTCCACGTGCACCGACGTTGCCTGAAAAGTCCCGCGCACGAGGCGTCGCGCTCTCTCCGGCGCCCATCCTTGAGGAAGTCTGCCCACCTGAGCCGGATCGTTGAGACAAATGGGACGGCAGGCTCGGGATCAGCAGCGGGACCGGGATCAGCCGGCGGCGGGGGGAGGCCAGCCGTCTTGGCGTAGAGGGCCATCATCGCGGCGTAGCTGACGACGTCAGGACCACCTGCCTCGTAGACACCACCGAGGTCACCGTGGTGCACGGCATCCCCAATGCGCCGGTCGACGTCTACGTCGACGGCAAGCTCACCCTCCCCGACTTCACCTTTGACCAGGTGGCCGGGCCTCTAGCACTGCCCGCGGGCACCTACCGCATTGCCATCCGGGCCCGTGGGGCGGCACCCTCCTCCGCGCCGGTCCTGGCCGAGCGCGTCGCCGTCATCGCCGGCGAGGACACCAGCATCGTGGCTAACCTCACCGCCTCGGGCTCACCGACCCTGTCGGTCTTCACCGACCCCAGCTCGCCGGTCCCCATGGGCGACGCCCGGGTGATCGTCCGCCACCTCGCTGAGGCGCCCGGGGTCGATGTCTACGCCGGGACCTCAGAGGTAGTCACGGTCCTCACCAATCCCGACCAGGCGACGCTGGTGGTCCCGGCTGGCAGCGTCTCGGTCAGCGTGGACGTCACCGGCACCACCACCACCG
This sequence comes from Acidimicrobiaceae bacterium, assembly GCA_003158835.1. Taxonomy (GTDB): domain Bacteria; phylum Actinomycetota; class Acidimicrobiia; order Acidimicrobiales; family Palsa-688; genus Fen-671. The sequence continues at coordinate 7,846 of PMLI01000588.1, read as the reverse complement.
TGATCGGCCCGGCCACCTTTGACTTCAAGGCCGGTACGACGACCATCGTCGACGCCATCGGCAGCGCCGCCGGCAGTACGCTGACGGTGGCGACCGAAACCTACTAGCCGTCCTCACTTAATTTAAGCAGCGGACCAAAGGGGCCCGCAACCGGGGCGGCCCGGTTGCGGGCCCGGGCCGTGCCCGTGGGTCTGGGAGGGTGGGTGCCGCCCCGGACCTCCTACGCGGCCGGCCCGGCGCCGTCCCAGGCTGCGGGAAGCGACCCGTAGCGTCCAACGTCGTCGTAACCCGGGATAAGGTCAGGCAATACCTCATCCCGTGGGTCGCCGTCGCGATCTCGGCGAGCCCGCTTACATCACCGTGCCCCCAATCACCAAAAACCTGCTGGCCTGGCAGATCTTCGCCTCGACCGTGGCCTCGTGCGCAGCGCGTTGATCGAATGTGAGTACTCAGGCCGGAGCCACCGTGCCCGGCAGCGTGCTCAACGGAGCAGCTCGGACCACAAGGACGCGGATGACAGTCACCGGGCCCGCGCCCACCAGCGGGAACCGAACTTGGTGCTAAATAATTGTAACAAATGCCCCAATAACTGAATTGGCCCCGCAAGAGCCGGTCGCTCGAACACAACGGAGCTGTAGACCATTGATCGAAGTCGAAAGAGGCACAGGAGCGATGGTAACCATGACAGATCTCGGCCGCGAACGGTTCGTGAGCATCACGACTTCACGCCGGGACGGTACCCCGGTCGCCACCCCCGTGTGGGTGGTGGCCTTTGACGACCACCTCTACGTCTGGACCGGCAGTCAGACCGGCAAGGTCAAACGGATCCGGAACAACCCCGCGGTGATACTCGCCCCCTGCACCAGGCGCGGCACCGTGACAGGGCCCGCCGTACCGGCTCAAGCCGTCGTCGTCCCGGTTGGCGAGCGCCCCCAGATCTGGCCCTCTTTCACCGCCAAGTACGGTCTGGGATTGCGAACGGTCCTGACAGCCGAGCGCATCCTGGGGTTCCTTCGATTCGGGCCATTTCATAGGCAAGGCGACCGGATCTTCCTGGAGATGACCGTCATGACGCCCCCGCAGGGCAACCTGCAATCGGAGGGCCCGTGCCGGGCCGGGAGATGAGGCTCGGAGAGCCTTTCCCGGTCGCTCATAGGTGCTGGTGCCACGGGTGAGCCGGCGGGGCTGCTCGTTCCTGGCAACGTCGAACGAGAGACTCGCAGCGGCCCGCCTCTGGCCATGGCTGTCGGTCCCGGGCCGAACGAGCCGGCTCACGGTCGGGACCGAGTGGCCTCCGTGCCGGCGGTGGGAACCAGAGGGCGAAGGGCGGCCACGCGGCTGCCCCTCCGGTGCCATCTGGGCGCTGGGCTTTAGATGCTTTCGAAGATCTCTAGGCGCGGTGCTGAAGTGACCCCACCTCGCTGCATGGCGGCGGCGAACCTCGGGTCGTTCACGAACGCCGTGGCTTGGTCGACTGACGGGAACTCGTGGGTGATGAAGAGGTCGTGGTGGTCCTCAGGTAGCCGGAGCACGCGCTGGCCAGTGCAGCCGTGCTCGGTGCGGATGGAATCGACCTCGTCATAGACTTTGCGCCAGGCAGCGTAGTCGGCGACGGTGTGGCGGGCGGCAATGGTGGCGGACATTTCGGTCTCCTTGGTAGGGCGGATGGTGCCTGGCTCATGACCAAGTCACCCCGAGCACGACGAGAAGCGACAGCAGCGGGCTAAGGCACGCCGAACTTCTCGTGCGCTCGCACCCTACAGGAGCGAGGGGCCGCGCCGGGAACCAGCCACGCTCGGAATTCCGCCTGCTCGAACGCGGCCCGTGCTCGAGGAGAGCTCGTTCATGGTCCTGGAGAAGGTCTGCCCGTTCCCGCATCAGATGCCAACGCCAGCGCGCCAGAGCCGTCGAGGGTGTATTGTCGGGGTGACACGACTAGTGCCCCGGACGTGTCGGGCCAGCATGTTCTGGCTGGGGGCGTGCTCCGGACCCTGGTAACGCGACTTTCGCAGCACCTGAGGTAGGAGAACACCATGGTCCCCGTTGGTTCTTCGTCCTTCGCAGTCTCTAATCGGGCCCCGGGCCCAGGGGTGGCATATCAGACAGAGCCAACCTTCGTCTGGCTGGCCGGGGAGCACGACATCTCAACTGATGACGCTCTGCGCCGGACACTGGGGCGCGCCGTCGCCCTCGGCGGCACCGCTCTCGTCCTCGACATGAGCGACGTGCAGTTCATGAGCGCGGCGACGCTTCGGACCATTTTCCAGGCCCGAGAGTTCCTCCGGCGACGGTCAGGGACTTTAACAGTGCGCGCTCCCTCGGCCTTCGTCCGGCGCATCATCAGCATTTGCGGCTCGAACGATCTCCTCGGCCCTGACTCCGAACAGGCGGACGGCCCGACCGGGAAGGCGCTCAGTTCCTGGGTGGCCGTTCCCGCGGCCGAACGGTCCGGGGGACGGCTTAGACGGTCGGAGATCGCGCCCAGCCGCCACCTCGTCAGCGTCTGTCGAGCGACCGCCCCCAGAACTCGGGCTGGCGGCGCCAACGGGCCGGAGGAGATCGCATGACGACGGTACCCGGCCGGGGAGAGCCGTGCGTAGAAGCGGGGGCTGAGCGGCGAACACGGCTCGTAAGCCTGCTAGTAGGCGGCGCCAATAACGCGTTCGGGACCAAGCGGCTGTGCCAAGTCTGCGCCGAGGTCACCGCCATGGGCGGCGCCGGCATAATGCTCATGGCGGACGACGCGCCCCAACGCTCGCTGTGCACCACCAACGAGATGAGCGACCTCATCGAGCAACTGCAGTACGCCCTCCACGAGGGACCGTGCGTTGACGCCTACCGCCAAGACGGGCCCGTAATCGAGCCGGACCTGGTCGGTCCCGGCACATTCCGATGGCTGGCCTTTTCCCCGGCGGCCATCGAGGCCGGCGTGCGGGCCGTGTTCGGCTTTCCCCTGAAGGTCGGAGCAGTCCGCCTGGGAGCGCTCAACCTGTGCCGTGACCGGCCGGGACCACTGGACGACGACCAGCACGCCGACGCCCTTGTCATGGCCGACATAGCCGCCGAGGCCGCCCTTGTCCTGCAGGCGAGCGCGGCCCGCGGCAAGCTTGCACCGAAGAACGTGGTGGCGGGGAAGTTCCGTTCCGATGCTGCCACCCGCCTGGGTACCCGTGAACTTATTGGCGGCGACCAACTGGCCTATGGGGCCCGTAAAGGTGGCGAGGGCCAGGCGAGGACGAGGCTGTCGACGTCTTCGGGGGGGCCGGAGCGGGCATAGAGAAACCCTTGGGCGCGATCGCAGCCGAGGTCTATGAGGACTTGGCCCTGGTCCGGGAGCTCTACGCCCTCGGCGACGACAGTCAGGTCGAGCGCATGCGACAGGACGATGATGGCAGCGAAAATGGCGCGCACCTTCGGGTCGATAACGACGTCGTCGACGAACGACTTGTCGATCTTGACGAAGTCGAGCGGGAACTGGCGCAGGTAAGCGAGCGAGGAGTAGCGCGTACCGAAGTCGTCCAGGCCTACCCCGACGCCGAGGTCTCGCAGCGCCCGAAGCCCGGTCATGGCCGAATGGGAGGCTTCCATGAGGACCTGTTCGGTTACTTCGATCTGGAGGTCGCCGGGGGGTACTGCGTTCGCCTCGAGATGCTCGAAGATGGCCTGGCGGAACTCGCTGTCAGCCAGGTGGCGGGCAGTGACGTTGATGGCGACGCCGGCGAACTTGGCCCCCAGCCGGGCACGCCAGGCGGCAGCCTGCTTCACGGCGTCGGCCAGCACTACCTGGTCGGTCTTGATCAACAAGCCGGTTTCCTCGGCTACCTCCAAGAACGAGCCCGGCAGCATCAGCCGCTGCTCGAGGTCACGTATGCGGACGAGGGCTTCGGCCCCTACGGGGTGGCCGGCCTTTAGGTCTACGATCGGCTGGTACTCAACTACGATGCGCCCTTCGTCCAGAGCGCGGCGCACCATGCGTTCGGTAGCCAGACGAGAAACCGCTGTGGTGCGCACCTCCTCGTCGAACACCGCGACCTGGTCCCGGCCCCTGTCCTTGGCCCGGTACAGGGCCAGGTCGGCTTCGGACAGCAGCGCTTCAGCGTTGTGCTGGTAGTCGGCAGTGCACGCCACGCCTATGCTCATCGTGCAGCTGAACTCGTCCCCATCGACACGGAACGGCCTACGGCCGTCTTCGATTATCCGGTTGGCCAGTGCGATAGCAGCGGCCTCGTCCGTGACCCCTTCAGCCACGAGCACGAACTCGTCTCCCCCGAGTCGGGCCAGCGTGTCAGCGGGGCGCAGGTGGCCCGTGAGGCGCTCCGCCATCTTCAGCAGCACGTCGTCGCCAATGTGGTGGCCGAGAGAGTCGTTGATGACCTTGAAGCGGTCGAGGTCCAGGTACAGCACCACCAAGAGGCGTCCGGAACTGCGGCCAAGCCGCCGCAGGCCCTGTTCCAGCCTGTCCATGAGCACTGTGCGGTTGGCCACTCCGGTCAGGGGGTCAGTGGTCGCCCGCAGCTCCAACAGGGCGGCGCGCTCTTGGCGCTCGGTGATGTCGCGCACCGTGCTCACCACGACGTCAGCACCCTCTGTCGTGACGCGTCGTGATGTCGCTTCGACCCAGCGGTAGGAGCCGTCGCGGCGGAGGAACCGGTAGCTCGTGGTCACAAGCCCTAAGTGGAAGCGCTCAGAGCGCCTGCTGAGCAGCGTCGGCGCGTCGTCGGGGTGGGCGAAGCGGTCCTCGCGCTCTCCCACGAGCTCGTCCGGCTCCCAGCCGAACGCACCCTGCGAAGCGGCCGAGCAGTACAGGAAATAGCCGTCCAGGTCCACCACGGTGGTCAGATCACCCGAGGTGGCAACGAGGTACGGGTAACTGCCACCTTTGGCTTTGCCCTGCTCAGCGCCTCCTGGATGGCTGACCATGCACCGTCACTTCCGACGGCGGGACGTGACAGAAAGCCTGGCGGTGGACACCGTCGAAGTCCCAACGTCCCTCCGGCTGCTCATAGATGTTACCACGACGGACACGGCACTGGTACACCGTCCGACCAGGTATTGTCAGGGCTCGGCCGGGTTCAGCCAGCTGTAACCGGTCTTCTCGGGCCGCGTCATGGAGCGGTCGGCACAATGGGCCGCAGGCCACGGTGAACCCGACGGTCGCGTAAACAGAGGGGGTTCGAGACCTGGGCCCCGTTTTTTGGAACACGAGCACGGCGGCAATGGACTTGTCGCCGCCCACGGTGTGGAGGTTCGTGAACTGGACTGAAGGCGTGTAATCCCCGAGCGCCTTTATGCTCTCCGTCGGTGCGGCCTTGGCCCCACCGGCCGGAGTAGCGTTCGGCTCACCGGTGCCGGGCAGTACTTCCGTTACCCCGGCCTGGATGAGACCGGTCCTGGTGACGCCGTCCAGTCCCACCCATTCGGAGGCGGCCGCCGGTTGAATATTGTCCTGCCCGGCCGCGACGCGGGGAACGATAAAGGTACCGGTGACGGACGTATAAAGACCGCCGTGCACGTAACCGGACCAGTTGACGACGCTCTTGCCGACCACCAAGGCCAAGGGCGCCGTCGCGGTCTGCTGGGTCGGCGACCTGTCGGTTACCTTGAATGTGATCGGGTAGGTGCGGGCTGCGGCCGTGGGTATACCCGACAGGTTGCCCGGACTGGGTGGGCGTGCCTTAGCTGGGACTCGTACGAGGCTTTCGGCTCAAAGGCGCGCGTCGGTGGCGGGATCGGGCCGCCCGTCGAAGTACTGGTCGAGCACCTGCCCGAACCCGGCTTCGGCCGGGGCAGCCCGCCGGAACAGGGTCATGGACGAGCGCAGCTTTTGCGCGTCGGCAGGCCCGAAAATGTGCTCCGCGCTCCGGCCCCTTATTTCTGAAAGGACGGCCGTGCACTGGACCAGCCGGGCTCCGAGCACCGGATGGCGCATATAGGCTCTGGCCTCGTCCAGTGACGAAATGGCAAACTTTTTCGACGTCGGGCTTTGCCCCAGACCGGCTATTTGGGGAAAAACGAACCACATCCAGTGGCTCAGCTTGTGGGCCTGTCGCAACTCCTCCAGGGCGCGGGTGTAAGTGCCATCCGCGTCCTGGGCGCCCACGAAGCGCTCCAGGTCGTACGGGTCGTCGATCACGTCATGTCCCCCTTCAGGTACCCACCACCCATCATGGGGCACCTGAAGAAGTACGTCCCAATAAGCCCTGGGCGAAGGCCGTCAACCGTGGCTTCGGCCCGGGCGGGGCGGGGCGGGGCGGGGCGGGGCGCACTACAGCCCTGCGGGCGGCAATGCCTCCCCGCAACGTAGACAGGCCGGCTCACGAAAATCCGACTGGCAATAATCGAAGAAATCCCGGTCCTGCCATGGCTTGACGGCCAGAACTTCAGCGTTGTATTCACGGTGCCCGACGATTTTGCATAGGAACTGTTTCATTACTTACTCATTATAGGGCATATTTCCTGAACAGCTGGTTAATTCCTGTAGTGATCTGTTCTAGAGATGCAGGAGAACGCTGGGGGCGATTTCGACCTCGTCACCGCAGTTCGGCGCAGCGGGCCTCACAGGTCGTCAAGCGCCCATCGCGGATGAACCCGATGGTGGTCGCTCTATGAAACGCTCGGTGAGCAGGGACTGCAGTTCGCCGACGTCCCCGACCGGCTCGCCGTCCAGGCTGACGACCAGGTCGCGCGGCCTCAGGCCGGCCGTTGCCGCCGGGCTGGACGCGAGTCGACAAGAGCCTCCTCGACCGTGCTCGCCAGCGCCGGTAAGGTCTCCGGCGCCGACATCAGGAGGTGCCCTGCTCTGAGGGCCCGTCCGGTCCGAAGTAGACGGCGACCGATAGCTCCTCCACGCCCCGGACAACCACCAGGTCGGCGGGACCGCCGTCGGTTATCGAGCCGAGAAAGGCCGCCAATTGTTCGACCGAACCAACCGGGCGGCCACCGACCGAGACGATGAGGTCCCCGCGGCGCACGCCGGCCCGGGCGGCGGGACCTTCGGGCTCGACGGCGTGCACCAAAAGGCCGTCCCGTTCGGGCAGCCCTACGGCATGACGCAGGTGTCGAGCCACCTTCGGTGGGGCTAGGGCGACGCCGAGGCGCACGCGACGCGGCGCTTCGCCTCGGGCCAGCGCCTCGACGCGCTCTTTCAACGCCGCTCCGGCCGGCAGGGCCAGGTAAAAGCCCTCACCCTCGCGGTGGGTGTTGATACCGACCAGTCGGCCCTCGCTGTCGACCAGGGGCCCACCCGAGGAGCCGGGTACAAGAGGGGCGCCGTGCTCGAGGGCACCCGTGACGGTGCTGCCTCCGGGCCCGCGGAAAGCAAGGTCGAGGCCGGAGATGAAACCGGCTCCGGCCCGCAGCCCTCTGCCACCGGGCCGCGATAGCCCTATAACGACGTGGCCCAGGGCGGGGGCACCCTCGGCCCAGGCCAGGGCCGGGCTTGTTCCCGTTTCGACCGACAGCACGGCGAGATCACCGTCCACGTCCGACCCCACTACGCGGGCTCCCGCCACCCTGCCGTCCTCAAAGGAAACCTCGACCTCACCGCGCAGGTTATGGGCGTTGGTCACCACGAGGCCCTCGGCCACCACGACCCCGCTCCCGGCTCTGCCGACCCCTCCAACGGACGGCGCAGCCGCGGCGATAACCTCGGCCACCGCTTGCGAGAACTCCACCAACGACGTACTCACGTTCCTCCTCCTTCATAGTTACTTGTGACTTGCAAGTACGAAGTTACTGTAGCTCGGGACCGGAGCGGCAAAGAACCCGGGTGAGAATATGCCGGGTGAGAATACGACAGTGAAGATGAAGCCATGACCGAGATGATTGGAACAGGAGGCGGGCGTCG
>PMLI01000333.1 GCA_003158835.1 Acidimicrobiaceae bacterium | reverse complement strand
CCATGGGGACGGCTCCGAGCAGGGTGACCCCTATCGCCCCGATGGCGGCAACCGAGCGGAACGTGTAGGTGGGGTTGGCCACCAGGCGCCCCCACAAGCTGGAGGGGGCAGCACGCGTGCCCATCGCCACCACCGTCCCGTCGTCGACGGCGGGGGCCCGGGTGAGGGCCAGGTAGCCGGCCGCGAACACCAGGACCATCGGCACCATGCTGTTGGGGTCGGTCCCGACCCCACCCAGGAACCCGAAGTCTTCTATCAGCACCCAGTCGGCCAGACAGAGCACGGCCCCGGCGATCACCGCCAAGCAGACGAGCCGTGGCCGTGCGCTCAGGAAACCGGCGCCAACCGCCACCAAAGCGACTACTGCAAACAAGTTCACGGCCCAACCGTGGGCGGCGTCGAAACGGCCAAAGGCCGCTACCCAGGACGAGATGAACTGAGGCTGGGGCGTCTGGGCCATCTGCTGGACCATCCCCGTGAGCGTGCCCGGCGGGGCCGAGGGCCGGGCCTGGCCCTGCCAGAAGCCCCGCCCCGGCCAAGCCTGCAGGACCGCCATGCCGACGAAGAACAGGCCCATAACCCGCAGGACGACCTGGCCCAGGCGAGGGTTGGACCAGACGCTTTCCGGCAGGGCGACCAGGGCACCGGCAAAGCAATAGAACAGCACGGCCCCCGGGGCGCCGAACAGCCAGGTCAGGCCGGGCGCCAATACCCCCCCGAAGGTCTCGCCGAAGATCCAGACGTTTAGGCCCCAACCCAAGCTGGCGAGCCCGGCCAGGCGCGACCAGTGGCCTCGGGGAGCGGCGAGCAGCCACAGCCCGATACCGACCTGGGCCCATACCGCCGCCGCGGCCGCCGTCACCGGGTGGTAGCTCCAGATCGTCGTACCGGCGTTCACCAGGTGCTGCGCCCAGCCCGGCGAGGCCGCCGCGGTGGGCTGGACGACCTGGGGGACCATGCCTAAAGGCATTGACGCCTGGCCTTGCAGGATGCCGTCAAGAAACCACATGAGCCCGAACGAGACCCTCAGTAGACGCCGGGCGACGGGCTCGGGACGACAAGCACGGAAAGAGGACGTCGAAGTGCCGGCTCCAAGCTTCGAGGCCTCTCGGAGGGAGACAGACCGCAAGACGTTCCATGCCGTTAGCACCAAAGCGACGATCAACAGCGCCCACAGGCCCTGGTGTAACAGCGCAGCCCGGAAGGCCGAGACGATAGCGGGGTTGTTGGTACTGAGGCCGGTGTTCATGCCAGGCATGGCAGTCACCTCCCCCGGACGGGTGCCGATGAGGCCCAGGTCGCCTCGACGGTGCTACCGGGCGGGCCCGCCAGACGGTCTTCCTCCTGGCGGCTCCTCTCAAAATGGGGCTCCCGGGAAAGAGCACTTGTCTGGTCCATGCTTAGATAGTCGAGCGACGTGCCCGGCAAGTTCCAGAGAGTTTCGGTGTGCCGAACTGGAACCGTGTGACCTGGCCAACATATGGTGGCCGGCGTGGACCCTTTCACCCGGCTCGCCCACCAGGCTCGGGCTGGCGACCCCGGAGCTCTGGAGGCCTTCGTCGGGACCGGCTACGAGCCAGTGTGGCGCCTGTGTGCCGCACTCGTCGGCGAGCAGAACGCCGACGATTCCTCGCAGGAGACCTTCATCCGGGCCGTTGGCGCCCTACCGAAGTTCCGGGGCGAGTCCTCAGCGCGGACTTGGCTGCTGGCCATCGCACGCCACGTCTGCCTCGACGAGCATCGGGCGCGCGCCCGGCGGCGGCGACGCGATGTTGCCGTCCGTGCCGGCAGGGCCGCCACGTCAGTCGACCCGAGTGCAGAGATCGCCCTGACCGACCTGGTCGGGGCCATCCACGTGGACCGACGCGCCGCATTCGTGCTTACCCAAGTGCTCGGCCTCTCCTACGACGAAGCCGCCCGAGTGTGTGATTGCCCGCCGGGGACCATTCGCTCCCGGGTAGCACGCGCCCGCGCTGACCTGGTCGAGCTCGTCAAGCGATCTGAACGGGACCGACATCCCGGTCGGTCTTCCTCGGCCTGAGCGGCCCCAGCAACTCACCTCGCCGGTGTCGGAAGACCGAGCTCCGAGGTCTCGTCTACGGCGCTTGGACGCGTCCGCCTGCGCAGCCACGATGTCATGATGTGGTCGTACATCGCGTCGGCTGCCGCGTCTGGGTCATGTCGGGCCAAATGCTCGTAGATGGCAACGTGGCCGGCGTGTGAACGGTCGATGTCAACGGCGCCGGGGGCGCCGTTGTACCGGCTACTCAGGCGCGCGTGCGGGTGCACGGAGCGGATAATCGACCGCGCCAGCCCATTGCCGGACTGACGATGTATGACGTCGTGGTAATGAGTGTCGGCCAAGAGGTACTCGACGGGATGGTCGCGGAGCCGGTCCAACGCGGCGAGCGATTGCCGGNNCCATGGTTTGTGCGGCCCGACGAGTCATCTGGCATTCGAGCGCCACCCGCACCTCGATCAGATCGTCCAGGACCACGAGGCTCTCGTCGTTGCGGATGGCTGCGTCCAGAACGACCGGGTCGAGCAGGTCCCACTGCTC